>NZ_JAKKRV010000015.1:0-134993 GCF_025653985.1 Shewanella sp. SM69 | reverse complement strand
GTCGTAACAAGGTAGCCCTAGGGGAACCTGGGGCTGGATCACCTCCTTACCTATACGACTAACTTAATGTTTGTTGAGTGTTCACACAGATTGCTTGTTTATCTTCTCTCAGATGAGTGAAACTCATTTGGGTTGTATGGTTAAGCGACTAAGCGTATACGGTGGATGCCTTGGCAGTCAGAGGCGATGAAGGACGTAGTAACTTGCGAAAAGCGTTGGCGAGCTAGTAACAAGCATTTGAGCTAACGATGTCCGAATGGGGGAACCCAGCAGCATAAGCTGTTATCGCA
The DNA here is from genome assembly GCF_025653985.1 of Shewanella sp. SM69. Taxonomy (NCBI): domain Bacteria; kingdom Pseudomonadati; phylum Pseudomonadota; class Gammaproteobacteria; order Alteromonadales; family Shewanellaceae; genus Shewanella; species Shewanella sp. SM69. The sequence goes on along the minus strand of NZ_JAKKRV010000015.1, from coordinate 134,703 downwards.
ACATGAATACATAGTGTTGCGAGGCGAACGAGGGGAACTGAAACATCTAAGTACCCTTAGGAAAAGAAATCAACCGAGATTCCCCTAGTAGCGGCGAGCGAACGGGGATTAGCCCTTAAGTCAGTGGGGTGTTAGTGGAATGCGTTGGAAAGCGCAGCGGCACAGGGTGATAGCCCCGTACATGAAAACTAACCATTGATGAAAACGAGTAAGGCGGGACACGTGACATCCTGTTTGAATATGGGGGGACCATCCTCCAAGGCTAAATACTCCTGACTGACCGATAGTGAACCAGTACCGTGAGGGAAAGGCGAAAAGAACCCCTGTGAGGGGAGTGAAATAGAACCTGAAACCGTATACGTACAAGCAGTGGGAGCGGTTCTTGAGACCGTGACTGCGTACCTTTTGTATAATGGGTCAGCGACTTACATTTTGTAGCGAGGTTAAGCGAATAGCGGAGCCGTAGGGAAACCGAGTGTTAACTGCGCGTTTAGTTGCAAGGTGTAGACCCGAAACCCGGTGATCTAGCCATGGGCAGGTTGAAGGTTGAGTAACATCAACTGGAGGACCGAACCGACTAATGTTGAAAAATTAGCGGATGACTTGTGGCTGGGGGTGAAAGGCCAATCAAACCGGGAGATATCTGGTTCTCCTCGAAAGCTATTTAGGTAGCGCCTCGAGCGAATACCATTGGGGGTAGAGCACTGTTAAGGCTAGGGGGTCATCCCGACTTACCAACCCTTTGCAAACTCCGAATACCAATGAGTACTACTCGGGAGACAGACGGCGGGTGCTAACGTCCGTCGTCAAAAGGGAAACAACCCAGACCGTCAGCTAAGGTCCCAAAGTACTAGCTAAGTGGGAAACGATGTGGGAAGGCTTAGACAGCTAGGATGTTGGCTTAGAAGCAGCCATCATTTAAAGAAAGCGTAATAGCTCACTAGTCGAGTCGGCCTGCGCGGAAGATGTAACGGGGCTAAGCTAGTCACCGAAGCTACGGGTGCACAGTTTACTGTGCGCGGTAGAGGAGCGTTCTGTAAGCCGTTGAAGGTGAAGGGGTAACCCACGCTGGAGGTATCAGAAGTGCGAATGCTGACATGAGTAACGATAAAGGGGGTGAAAAACCCCCTCGCCGAAAGACCAAGGGTTCCTGTCCAACGTTAATCGGGGCAGGGTGAGTCGACCCCTAAGGTGAGGCCGAAAGGCGTAATCGATGGGAAACAGATTAATATTTCTGTACTTCCGCTAACTGCGATGGAGAGACGGAGAAGGCTAGGCTAGCGCGGCGTTGGTAGTCCGCGTTTAAGGTGGTAGGTGGTGTTCTTAGGCAAATCCGGGGACACGTACTTTAATGTACACACTGAGAGCTGATGACGAGGTCCTAAGGGACTGAAGTAGTTGATGCCATGCTTCCAGGAAAATCTTCTAAGCTTCAGGTTAGTGGGAATCGTACCCCAAACCGACACAGGTGGTCGGGTAGAGAATACCAAGGCGCTTGAGAGAACTCGGCTGAAGGAACTAGGCAAAATGGTACCGTAACTTCGGGAGAAGGTACGCTCCTGTTGGTGATGAGACTTGCTCTCTAAGCTGACGGGAGTCGCAGATACCAGGTGGCTGCAACTGTTTATCAAAAACACAGCACTGTGCAAACTCGCAAGAGGAAGTATACGGTGTGACGCCTGCCCGGTGCCGGAAGGTTAATTGATTGGGTTATCGCAAGAGAAGCTCATGATCGAAGCCCCGGTAAACGGCGGCCGTAACTATAACGGTCCTAAGGTAGCGAAATTCCTTGTCGGGTAAGTTCCGACCTGCACGAATGGCGTAATGATGGCCACGCTGTCTCCAGCCGAGACTCAGTGAAGTTGAAATTGCGGTGAAGATGCCGTATACCCGCGGCTAGACGGAAAGACCCCGTGAACCTTTACTATAGCTTGGCACTGAACATTGAACCTACATGTGTAGGATAGGTGGGAGACTWTGAAGTTGTGACGCTAGTCATGATGGAGTCGTCCTTGAAATACCACCCTTGTAGTTTTGATGTTCTAACCTAGGTCCCTTATCGGGATTAGGGACAGTGCCTGGTGGGTAGTTTGACTGGGGCGGTCTCCTCCCAAAGAGTAACGGAGGAGCACGAAGGTTGGCTAAGTACGGTCGGACATCGTACGGTTAGTGCAATGGCATAAGCCAGCTTAACTGCGAGACATACACGTCGAGCAGGTACGAAAGTAGGTCATAGTGATCCGGTGGTTCTGAATGGAAGGGCCATCGCTCAACGGATAAAAGGTACTCCGGGGATAACAGGCTGATACCGCCCAAGAGTTCATATCGACGGCGGTGTTTGGCACCTCGATGTCGGCTCATCACATCCTGGGGCTGAAGTCGGTCCCAAGGGGACGAACCGCTGGTGTTCGGGTTGTCATGCCAATGGCATTGCCCGGTAGCTACGTTCGGAATCGATAACCGCTGAAAGCATCTAAGCGGGAAGCGAGCCCTAAGATGAGTCATCCCTAGGAATTTAATTCCTCTAAAGAGCCGTTCGAGACTAGGACGTTGATAGGCATGGTGTGTAAGCGTTGTGAGGCGTTGAGCTAACATGTACTAATGACTCGAGAGGCTTAACCATACAACCCAGATGGGTTTTRCTGAAAATGTTCCAGACATTTTCTAGCACTTCCTCCTAATAAACAGAATTTGCTTGGTGACAATAGCCTTGTGGAACCACCTGATCCCATCCCGAACTCAGAAGTGAAACGCAAACGCGCCGATGGTAGTGTGGGGTCTCCCCATGTGAGAGTAGGTCATCGCCAAGCGCCTAATTTAGGTTAACGTGTAGACGTTAAGCTAAAGGAGCGGTAGTTCAGTTGGTTAGAATACCGGCCTGTCACGCCGGGGGTCGCGGGTTCGAGTCCCGTCCGCTCCGCCAACATTCATGAAGCCCATGCTATTAATTAGCATGGGCTTTTTGATTTTAATCCGTTTACAATCCCATTCCTCCCTTTGTGACCGTGACCAAAATGTGACCATATGGTGACTTTGTACTGTGTTTGACCGGAGGTCATGTCATACCAATCCGCATCAGATCTTGACCACTTTAGCCCAGCCTCTTGTGCACAAACTTTTTACGCTGTCCTTGCTATGAATAATACCATTCCGCATTAAAGTTCAGTCACCTTCGCCCACTCCCGAGTTTACCACGCGTTTTGTACAACTGATAAAGCTGTTCCATGCCTGGCTGCAGGCATCCACTATGTCCTCATATCCTTTAAAACAACGATTGGCGAGATAATGTTGGCGCAGCCAACTCCATACCTGTTCGATGGAGTTTAGTTCTGGGGAATATGGCGGCAGTTTGAGTATCGACAGGTTGGGGATATCAGCAGCAATGTCATTGGTATGCCAACCCGCACCGTCCATTACCACGACAGCATGGCGGCCAGGTTTGGTGCGTTTTGCAATCAGCTCCAAGTGCTGGTGCATGATGTCCTTATTAACGAATGGCGTGATGATGGCTTCAGTTTCTCCTGTTGCAGGACAGACAGCGCCGAAGAGGTGTACATATTCAAACTGCTGCTGTCTTAGCGCTCTTGGTCTACTGCCTTTGGGGGCCCAAAGTCGTGTCGTTGTATTTTGCTGGCCGAATCTGGCTTCGTCCTGAAACCAAATATCAATCTGGTGTGGTTGTATATGAATGGGAGCGTGAAGGATCGTTTCCAGAGGAAACTTTTTTAAAAGCGTCCTGTAAGCTCTGAGTTTGTTTTGGATGCCTGGAGCGGCTGGTTATCCAACAGAATCCCATGCTCTTGAGTAGCTTCTAGATGTGATTGGGATGGTACTCGACATTAAACTCACTCGAGATGTATTGCTGGATATCAGCCCCAGTGAGTCTGCCGCCCTCATCTGATTGTGCTTTAAACTCAATGTATCTGGCGAGTCTCCTTTTTTGCTCATTTGACAATGACGGCTTCTTCCCTAAGCGTGGTTTATCTTCAAGTCCTGCCAGTCCTTGCCCAAGATAGCTGGAGACCCATAAGTTGACGCTAGATCTGGCCACCTTCAACTGGCCTGCCACCTGAGTGCGGTTATGGCATTGCAAAAATAGCGATACAGCGAGCAATCGCATGCGCTTATGCGGATTTTTTTCTCTTTTGGAGAGGCTAAGCAGACTTTCAGCGGTTTCAGGTTTCATAATCCAATTTTAAGCTGTTGGGTTGCTTGCTATTAGATCAGACTTCTATGCGGAATGGTATAAGGCGGCAACTTGAGAAGCGTCAGATTATCAAAGTCATCGGCCAAATCTTGTTGATGCCAGCCCGCACCGTCCATGATGACCAGTGCATGCCGTCCAAATTCTGTTGCGGCCGAGATCAATTTTAAGTGTTCACGCATATATTCGCTATTGGCATGCGGGGCAATAATCGCTTGTGTCGCCCCCGTTGCCGGACACACGGCGCCATATAGATACACATATTCAAATTGTTGCTGCTTGACGGCCCGTGGACGGGTCCCTTTCTCAGCCCAAATACGGGTGGTGGTATTCTGTTGGCCAAAGCGGGCTTCATCTTGAAACCATGCGATCGAGTGCAACGTGCCCAGGTGTGTTAAGGATCGTTGCCATGCGGAAGTTTTTTAAAAGCCTCTTGTATAGCCTGAGATTGTTTCGGGTGGCGAGAGCGAGTGCTAATCCATGAGAAGCCAAGTTGATGCAGCAAGCGGTAGATATTTGCTTGCTTGAACGTCACGCCAAATTCAGACTGAATAAACAGGCCGACATCCTTGGCCATCAACCTGCCACCTTGTTCAGATAGACTGCTGTGCTGTACGAAGGCTTTAAGCTTAGCTTGCTGTGGTCTGGAGAGTGTCGCAGGACGGCCCGGATTGGGTGCATCGTCAAGGCCAGTCAGCCCATGGGTTAAATAGGCGGAGACCCAGCGATTGACGCTGGTTCTACTGACCTTAAGCATGCTTGCGATGGCGGTACGAGAATGACCTTCAGTGAAATGGAGTAAGGCAAGATAGCGCATACGTTTGCGTGCACTTTTCTCCGATTTAACTAAGGCTGCGATGTGGGGATGATTCATATTTTGTATGATTAAAAACTGATGACCAATTAGATCACATAATTAATATAATTGGTATTATATTCGCGCTCAGTCGATTTGCCTTCCTGTACTTGTGCGACTCAAGTTGACGCATTGCTCTGTATCCTTAATCCGTAAAATGAATAAGGAGCAGGGTATGTGCGGTTTATGTTTGGAGCAGGGATTTGTTTTTAGCTTAGTTACCGAGGGTTTCGATGCTATTGAGGGAAGACTAGGTACTGGTACGAGTTTTGTGATGATTGGGATGTCATTGTTGAACTATTCAAGAAGCAAGCTGACTCTGCTCTGGACAATCGGGTGTTGTGGGCTAGGCTGTTTGTTACTTGGATAACGAGCCAGTATTTTTAGTCGCTGATAATCTCGCCCTCACTATGTATACGCCTCGGGTTCTGGTAATTGGCGTGGGCGATCTTGGTTCTTACATTGGTGCAAGTCTGGTTAAGAAAAATCACACCGAAGTGGATGGGCTTTTGGCCAGTCGTAAGTCAAGCCTGCTGAGTACCATCGACTATGCCAACACCCTTTTGGTTAACTCTGACGGGCTGCAGAATAATGGTGAAGCGACATTTGATGAACATGGACTTAATGATGCAAAAGAACTCATCAAAGAATCGGACTCGGTGTTGTTGGTTGGCGCCCTTGGCGGCAGTTCAGGTGCGCCGCTGATTGCCGGGATAAATACCCAAATGGTTATGGATGTCTTGATTCACTTTTCTGTACCTGAAGGTTTTTCACTGGGATTAATGCACGAATTTTTGGATGCGCTGTACCACGCTTGCCCCAAACTTCAGCTGGTGCTGAGCTGCGTCACTGTCACGAAGAAAGATGTCATAAGCGTTCTACTGATAGCTTCGTCCGCTCCGCCAGCGTCTTACTGAGCACCACAGTATCTAGATACCCATTTCATTGAGGAATGAAATGTCAACGTTACTGACACGGCATTAACCCAAATGCTCCTTAAAGGCTTCGAAGCCCTTCCTAGTTAAAGTCGTGTTACGGTGCTCAATCACTGTCTCTATGGACTAGTTTCACGTAATGATTCATAGTAAGTCATTATAATTTAGTAGGTTACATAAGGGTTTTTTAATATGGCAAGACATCAAAATGCAACCCGGGCAATTTTGGTTTTGGAAGCACCTTGGGAAATCGACTCCGAAGACTCTAATCGCACCAGTGTGCTGCCGTTTGTGGATGGTGTTGCGAAATTAGCAGGTGACACAGAAGTGTATCTGGCAAATTTTTATGATAAAAGCAGCTTCGGTAAAGCGCTCGACTGTCTTTGTAAAACAAAATTCCTGAATACCATTGTTTACATCGCTGCTCATGGCTATAAGGATAAAGTTCAAGGAATAAAACTATTAGATGCGCTCAGCGCTGTAGCCAGTAAATCGAGAGCATACAATATAACTGGGGTTTTGTTGGGTTCTTGTTACGTTGGAGAAAACGTGACCGCTATGCAAGCATGCATCGAGGATTCCAACCTCAGGTGGTGCGTTGGTTACTCATCTGCCTCCTATTGGTTGTCCGGCACAATGATTGATACAGCTATTCTCGCGAAAATGTCCCAGCTTGATAATGATGATTTTAAAAGTCGGGATTTAATAGTTGAGCATTTTGCTGAGGCACTGAGCCCGTTTTCACTTACATTTCCAATAGGCGAGGATTACGAAAGATCTCAAGTCCAACTACAGGACTCAATCAGGTTTGTAGTACAGCCATCAGGGCAGGGAAAGCAATCCAAGGATGTTTCAGCAGATGTCTTCCGGGAGTACAAGAATTTTCAGGTGATTGAAGATGATGCCTAGAAGACCAGTAAAACACGGAACGTTATGAAAAACATCCTATTAGCAACCATAGGGGCAAGCCCTCAGGTATTGACAGAAACCCTGTATGCCATCCACCAGAGCGGCAAGCCGTTCCCGGAGGAGGTGTTTGTCATCACTACGCTTTCAGCTAAGCCGTTGCTGATGAATGGTCTGTTTCGCGATGGTCATTTACAGGCACTAAAAGACGAATATCAGCTTCCCGATTTTCGTTTCGATGAGTCCCATATCTGGTTGATTGAAGATGATGACGGTAATCAGGTTGATGATGCTAAAACCGTTGACGACCAAAGCCTTATGGCAGACTTCATTACCAAGACACTCTTCAGGTTAACCAGCGATCCCAACATTGCGCTTCATACATCACTCGCGGGTGGGCGCAAGACCATGGCATTTTACACTGGCTATGCCATGTCGCTCCTTGGTCGGCATCAAGACACGTTAAGCCATGTGTTTGTCGATGATGACTTTGAGTTTGTGCGTGATTTTTGGTTTCCTACAAAGTCAACCAAATGGGTCACGGGTAAGAATGGACAAGGCGAGGTAGATGTCAGTAAAGCCCAAGTTACTTTGGCGGAAATTCCGTTTGTTAGAATGCGACACTCCATTGACCCTAGCCTATTAGCCTCGATGGAAAACCTATCATTCAGCCAAACTGTAGCCTTGTTGAATGCCGGACAAAGCCAAACCTTGTCAATAAAAGTCAATCTTAAAGCCAAAAGCATAGAAACCTTGGGCGTCGAGATTAAGCTCACCGCAAAGGAATTGGCTTTCTACCTGTGGCTTTACCAAAAGGGTGAGTCAGGGCTGCTGGTAGACCGCTACTTTGATGATGACCCCTCCCACAGCCAAGCTTTTTTAACCCAGTTCTCGACTTTGTCCCAAGACCCTCGAGTGTTCGAGAGCTTCGGCATTACTCCAGAGGATTTTAAAGCCCATGATCTGCAAGAGCTCAAAGGGATGGAGAGGGCATTTTTGCAACCTATATGTAGCACGATCAATAGCAAGTTAAAGAGGGTGTTACCTATAGCCACAGCAGATAGGTTATCAATACTATCAACCTCAGAGGCTCATGGGCAAAGATACCGAGTCGCCTTAAGTGAGCTGCAGGATTTGATAGAGTTGTAGCGGGCGACATCGGTGTAACTGCTCCCATCAACGCCTTTAAAGTTTTTAGCTGGCAACAAAGGAAGGTTGTTTCACAAGCTTATTTACCCTCAATGTTTAATCCTGCTCGGTTACGCTTATCGTACAGGAGTGTCAAACAACGGATTGAGATAATTCGCACAAATCCGGCGCCAAATCGTCGAGATAATAAATAATTTCTGGTATAAGACTCAAAGTCTTATAGGGAGGTAGCTATTTCAATGACGGGATCTTTAAACTTCGAACTCATTCGTGGTCACAACGAAAAGCTCGCGAATCTTGGTGCACTGGCTGAGCAAATCCTGCATTTGGATCCAGGCAGCGCTATTACCCGGCTAAGAAGTTTTGCCGAAGAAGTTACAAGAGAGATTTACGTCATTGATGGTCTTCAAAAGCTGCCCCAAGCCAGCTTTATCGAGCTGCTTAAAAATGATGGCTTCCTTCACGTTACTGAGCAGCGCCTGCGTGATCAGCTGCATTTTTTGCGTGTAGAGGGCAATCTGACTGCCCATGGGGCTGAAGGTTCACTGCAAATAGCCTATGCTGCACTGGGTACCGCCCATGCCTTGTCCAACTACATGGCGGTAAACTACTACGGGTTTCATGCCGGCGATCTGGCTGAACTTCAATACCCCGAAAAACCTGGCAGTGCAGCCGCACTGACGCAAAAACAGCTCGACAAAGTACTACAGCAAAACCGCCTGCAGCACGATACCTTGTTGAAAGAGCTTGAGCTTGAGCGCCAAAAACGTATCGAGGCAGAAAACCGCGCCGAGCTTACCGACGAAGAACTTCGTCTTGCCAAGGCTCGCAGCACCCAAACTGCCAACAGCTTGCAGTGGGATGAAAACAAAACCCGTCAGCTTCTCATTGATACTCAACTGGCCAAAGCCGGCTGGGACATCAGCAATCCCGACAACGTGGGTATTGAGATGCCAGTCGCGCATCAGCCAACCAGCAGTGGTACTGGTTTTGCCGACTATGTACTCTGGGATGACGATGGCACACCGCTGGCGGTGGTTGAGGCTAAACGCTCCCGCGAAAACCTGCAAAAGGGGCGTGAACAGGCCCGTTACTATGCTGAAGGTCTCGCAAAGCAACACAATTGCCCCACGCCCATTGTGTTTTACACCAATGGCTATGAAATCTGTATCTGGGATACCAAGCAGTACAACACCTATCGTCAGGTGTTCGGTTTCTATTCCAAAGACAGCCTTAAATTCCTGCAATACCAGTATAAATATAAAGAGCCTAATCTCGAACTACTGAACCCTGATTTCAATATTGCCGGTCACAATCGCCCATATCAGGTCGAGGCCATTAAAGCCGTCACTGCCAAGTTTCAGCTACAGCGGCGCAAGGTGCTGATTGTCCAGGCAACTGGTACCGGCAAAACCCGGGTATCCATTGCGTTGGTGGAGCTGCTGCTGCGGGCCAAGTGGGTAAAAAGGGTGCTGTTTTTGTGCGACAGAAAAGAGCTGCGTCGTCAGGCCGACGAAGCCTTTAAAGACTTTCTGCCGTCCGAGCCGCGATGCGTCATTGGCGAGAAAAACCAAATCGATGCCTCGGCAAAAGTGTTCGTATCCACCTATCCCGGCATGATGAACCGCTTTAGTCAGCTTGATGTGGGCTTTTTCGACCTTATCATTGCAGATGAGTCCCACCGCAGTATCTATAACCGCTACCGAGATATCTTCGATTATTTCGATGCCATGCAAGTGGGGCTCACGGCCACACCGGTCAAGTTTATTGCCCGCAATACCTACGATCTCTTTGGCTGTGAAGATGGCGACCCCAGTTTTAACTTTGATTTGGCCGAAGCCATCAGCCACGAGCCGCGATTCCTCAATCCGTTCCGAGTCAAAGAATGCTCCAGTGAATTCTTAAGGCAAGGTATTCATTACAAGGATCTGACGTTAGAGCAGCAAGCGCAGCTAGAGCAGGATCTGGGTCAAGAAGAAGCGCAAAAAACCACCATCAAGGGCAAGGACATAGGTCGCAAGATTTTCAGTGTGACCACCGATACCGCCATACTCGAAAACCTGATGGACGATGGCATTAGCGACGCGACAAACTCGCTGGTGGGTAAAACCATCATCTTTGCCCAGAATCAGCGCCACGCAGAACATCTCGAAAAACTGTTTTGCGAAAAGCTTTACCCCCAGCACGGCAGCAAGGTGTGCAAGGTCATTCACAACAAGGTCGACCGTCCTGAAGCACGTATCGATGAGTTCAAAAAGGCCGGCAGTGAATTTCGTATCGCTATTTCTGTCGACATGATGGATACAGGCATAGATGTGCCCGAAGTGGTTAATCTAGTATTTGCTCGCCCGGTAAAGTCTTGGGTTAAATTTTGGCAGATGATTGGCCGCGGCACACGCCTTTGCCCAGATCTGTTTGGCCCAGGCAAACATAAAGAAGAGTTCCTTATTTTTGATTATTACGGCAACTTTGCTTACTTTGACGAAGAGTATGTCGAGGCCGATACGGGCCAAAGCTGCTCATTGTTGCAAACCCTGTTTGAGGCGCGTCTGGCACTTGCCAATGAAGCCCAAAGCAAAGCCCATGTTCAGGCCTATGAACTTGCCTGCAGTCAGCTTAAAGCGGATGTTTGCGATCTGCCCGATGAGGCCATCGCCGTGCGTCGTAATCTGCGTTTGGTAAAAGAGCTGCAGGAGACTGACAAATTGCTGGAGATGACCGGTGCCACCAAACATCAGCTGGAGTCGGTGATCGCACCGTTGATGGGGCAGCGTAAACTCAAAGATAAAGATGCCTCGGCATTCGACCGACTGCTCGCCAGTTTGCAAACAGCGCTGCTAAGTGGCAGCAGCGAGCTTGAAAATCTCAAGGCTGAGCTGATTGCTGCGTTGCAAAATCTGGCAGTTACCATCCACCACGTGCGTAACATGGGCGCGGAAATTGCCAAAGTACAAAGCGCTGATTACTGGAATAACCTAAGCCTTGACGCTCTCGAGAACACCCGCAAAAGCCTGCGTGGTATCATGAAATACAAAAAGCCTGGGCCCGGGAACTTTGTTGGTACGCCAACTACCCATACCCAAGATACTGACTATCAGGTGAATGACCGCCCAGTGGTGATTGGTGGCAACAATGAGGCTTTAGCCTACCGCGAGCGCCTTAAAACCATAGTTAATACCATGCTGGCCACCGAGCCTGTGCTGCAAAAAATTCATCAAGGCCAGCCAGTTACCGAGGCCGAGCTTAAATTACTCGCCTCTATCATCCTCACCCAGCACCCCGGAGTGGATCTTAACGCCCTCAATGCCTTTTATGGCCGTACCCCTGAGGAGCTTGGCCATACGTTGGCACAGCTGGTGGGGCTTGAGCCAGAGGAGGTCAACAGTCGCTTTGCCGGATTCATTCAAACCCATCCGCTGAGTTACAAGCAGGTGCAGTTTATCAACCAGCTGAAAAGCGTTATCTGCCGTCAGGGGCGCATCAAGGTTCAGGAGCTGTACGAAGGCCCCTTTGAGCGCCTGACCGATGGCGAGGGCCTTGATATCTTCCCCGAGGTCAATATTGAGGAACTGCAGTCGTTGCTAAAGCCCTACCTGTTGCCCAATTAAACTGGCATCACAGGAATGCGAGAATATAAGCCAAGTGCTTTCAGAGGCAACTCGGCGAGAGCGGCTAAAACGACTAAAAGTGAAAATCGACTAAAAGCTGAACATTCGGCGGTGTCATAAGCTTGTAAACGGCCCAAGCCGAGCTTGAAGCGGGTAGAATCGGCCACATGCCAACTGCACCTTTCGGATACTTTGCAGCGCCATCATGGCGAAAATGAGAACGGCAACCACTGTGGTTTCAGCGACAGCTGATGGCCACCTGGATTACAAAAACGGGCAGGGCAACGCCACCCGTCAACAACAAGAGAGAGCTATGCTGACTGGACAACTGCGCAACGATATCGACAAACTCTGGGAAAAGTTCTGGACCGGCGGCGTCACCAACCCGCTGGTGGTGATTGAGCAAATCAGCTACCTGATGTTTGCCCGCATGCTCGACATGCAGGAAACCGCCGCTGAGCGCAAAGCCAAGCGTACTGGCTTGCCCTTTAAGCGTCAGTTCCCCGAAACTCCGGCAGGTCAGTTGCTGCGTTGGCAAAACTTCAACCACATGTCCGGCGCCGAGCTGTTGCCGCACCTGCGTAAAAAGGTGTTCCCCCATTTTGCCGAGGTTGAACTGGCAGGCTCTGATATCGCCCACTTTATGGCCGAGGCCGATGTCGAGATCCGCAGCGAGTCAGTGCTGCGCGCCGCCGTCGACATGGTCGACAAGCTGCCGCTGGATAAAAGCGATGTCAAAGGCGATATCTACGAATACCTGCTCAGTAAACTCTCATCCGCCGGTATCAATGGCCAGTTCCGCACCCCGCGCCATATTATCGACCTTATGGTCGAAATGCTCGACGTGCAGCCAACCGATGTGATTTGCGACCCGGCCTGCGGCACCGCTGGCTTTTTGTCGCGCACCATGGAATATCTTATCCGCAGCCACAGCAGCCCCGAAAGCATCCACAACGACGAAGACGGCAACCCGGTCTACAGCGGCGATTTACTGCATCCCTATCAGGAGCACATTAACAGCCAGATGTTCTGGGGCTTTGACTTCGACAGCACCATGCTGCGGGTCTCCGCCATGAACATGCTGCTGCACGGGGTCAGCGCCGCCAATATCCGCTATCAGGACAGCCTCAATAAAAACTTTGCAGGCCAGCCGCAGGAGCATAACTTTTTCGATAAAATTCTCGCCAACCCGCCCTTTAAAGGCAGCCTGGACGAGCAGTCGGTCAATCCCAAGGTGCTCGCCACCGTCAAAACCAAAAAAACCGAGCTGCTGTTTGTCTCCCTTATCCTGCGCATGCTAAAGCTCGGTGGCCGCAGCGCTACTATCGTCCCCGATGGTGTGCTCTTTGGCAGTTCCAAGGCCCATAAGGATTTGCGTAAAGAGCTGCTCGACAATAACCAGCTCGAGGCCATGATTTCCCTGCCAAGCGGCGTGTTCAAACCCTATGCTGGCGTATCCACAGGTATTCTGATTTTCACCAAAGGCGGCAGCACCGATCAGGTACTGTTTTACGACATGCAGGCCGATGGCTACTCGCTGGATGACAAACGCACGCCCATTACCGATAACGACATACCCGATGTGCTTGAAAAGTGGCGCCGCTACAGCGCCCTGTATCGCGCCAACGACACCACCGCCCTCAAGGCCGAGTTTGGCGGTAAAACCCAAAAGGCCTTTATGGTCTCGGCCGACGATATCCGCACCGAGAATTACGACCTGTCCCTCAATCGCTATAAAGAGCAGCAATATCAGGCCGAAGAGTACGACTCACCCAAAGATATTCTGGCCCGCCTAAAGGCGCTCGAAACCGAGATCCAGCGGGATCTGCAAGCGCTGGAGGAGATGCTGTGACCATTCCTGAGGAGTTCTCAAGATTTCCAGACCATTGGGACGTCCTGCCATTTAGCAAAGCGGTGAAAGATGCCACCTCTGGAAATATGAAAGTCCAAAAAGGCGATTATCTTGAATCAGGTTCTATTCCTGTAGTCGATCAGGGGCAGTCATTTTACGGCGGATATACCGATGAAGAATCGGCTATTTGTAAGTCTGAACTCCCCACTATTGTGTTCGGTGATCATACGCGTGCATTCAAGTTCATCGAAGAGCCCTTCGTTCTTGGTGCAGATGGTGCAAAAGTGCTTGAACCTTTGGCAAATCTGGATAAACGATTTCTATTTCATTATCTAAAGCAACTTCGAATAGAGTCGGCAGGCTACAGTCGCCATTTCAAATTCTTAAAAGAAACCTATGTACCGGTCCCACCGCTGGCCGAGCAAAAGCGTATCGCCGCCATTCTCGACAAGGCAGACGCCCTGCGCCGTAAACGCCAGCAAGCCATAGACCTCGCCGACCAGTTCCTGCGCAGCGTCTTCCTTGACATGTTCGGCGACCCCGTCACTAACCCGAAAGGATGGCAAACTAAGCCAATTAAGGATCTAGCTAGGGTTGTGACAGGAAATACTCCATCGAGACAGGAGCCCGAGAATTACGGTTCTAGCATTGAGTGGATAAAGTCTGACAATATCAATACTCCAGATCACTACTTGACGGAAGCTGAAGAATTCTTATCCGATGCCGGTTTAAAAAAAGGACGAAGTGTTCCGAGAGGCTCAGTTCTGATTACATGTATCGCAGGCAGCCCCCAGTGTATAGGTAACGCAGCGATTGCTGATAGAGAGGTTTCGTTTAATCAGCAGATTAATGCATTGGTTCCTGAAGGTGAGGCAACAACAGAATATCTCTATTCTGTAGCTTTATTTGGCAAGAAGCTAATCCAAAGCATTTCCACAAACGCCATGAAAGGCATGGTAAGCAAGGGAAATCTTGAAAAACTTCTTGTACCCGCACCGCCGTTAGCGCTTCAGGAGAAGTATTCAGAAACATTCAAAGATTTTTTGACTAAACGGAAGCGGCAGGTATCCTCGCTTTCGCAATCTGAGAGTTTGTTTTTATCACTAAGTCAGCAAGCCTTTAGCGGCCAGCTTTGAAGCACCATCTTATCGCCAACAAAACATAACGGAATTAACCAGCCACAGGGATGTGAACATGCCAGACAGCAGCGCCAACTCAGATAACAACCCCAAGTCGTCAGTGCCTCTGCGTATTCGTCCGCCCAGCTTTGCGGAAGGCGAGTGGCCGTGCGTAGCGGATAAGCTCGGCCGCAGCAGGGAAATTGAAAACCTTACCCCGGTGCTGCTGAACGCCGAGGCGCCACTGGTGTTTGCCATCGATGCGCCCTGGGGCGGCGGCAAGACGACCTTTATTCAACTTTGGCAGCAGTTCCTGAAAAAGGAGGGCAAGGTCAGCCTCTACCTCAATGTCTGGGAAAGTGACTTTGCCGACGATCCGCTGCTGCCCATGTTATCTGTGCTGGATGACTGGCTAACGTCACAATCGAGTAAACCCGCGATAAAAGAGGCGTGGGATAAAGCCAAAGCCTGCGCTCCTGGCCTTATCAAGGCGACAGCTGTAGCTGCCGCTAAAGCCGCTACTTTTGGTGCGTTAGATCTTGAGAAGGAATACGAAAAGCTTGCTGCCGATTTGACTGGCGATGCTGTTGGTAGCTTGGTAGACAGCTTTAACGTGAAACAAAAATCGTTGGCCAAGTTCAAACAGCAGCTGTCGGTGGCGCTGGATGCCTTGCCTGATGATCAGGCTAACCTGATAGTCTTTATCGATGAACTCGACCGCTGCAAACCCACCTATGCCATCGAGGTGCTGGAACGTATCAAGCACTTGTTTGATATCGACCGCCTAGTGTTTGTGCTTGCCGTAAACCGCGACCAGCTCAGCAAGAGCATTCAGGGTGTCTATGGCCCAAGTTTCGACGGGCTTAATTACCTCAAGCGTTTTATTGATCTCGACTATCACCTGCGAATTCCAGATCGAAATGCGTACATAAAAGTACGGCTACAGCAGCAGGATTTACAAAGTC
Organism: Shewanella sp. SM69; assembly: GCF_025653985.1. Classification (NCBI taxonomy): domain Bacteria; kingdom Pseudomonadati; phylum Pseudomonadota; class Gammaproteobacteria; order Alteromonadales; family Shewanellaceae; genus Shewanella; species Shewanella sp. SM69. Next base: position 119,110 of record NZ_JAKKRV010000015.1, on the reverse strand, counting down.
GCTTTGCCAAACGTACTGAAGGGCGGGATGAGTATAGTGTTATTGAGGAAATGCTACATTGGCTATGTGAACGCTTTAATTACACCCTTAGGGACATCGACCAATTGATCACCAGATTGCGTTTGGTAGTCCGCTCCATACCCAGCAATCAATACGTTGATGCAGTGGTACTGATGTGCATGTTAGTGCTTCGACAGGAGCACAATGCCCTTTATCATCAATTTAAGCAGGATGTTGGCTGCACTAATGAGGTGATAGCATTTTTGCTGGGGGGAGATATTGATAAATCGCCGTTTCCTGACTCCTTTGGCTGGATATGCGGCTGGCTAATCCGCTCTGGATACAGCGATGATAATGAAATCGAATTTGAATCAGTAGTTGTTCCATGGGAAGAACGTATAAGCCAGTTCTCGACGGACAATGCGCGAAAGCATGAAATTAACAGGTTGGTAGAAATGGCCAGAGATAGGAGAATGACATTTAGAAGGTCTAATCTCCGCCAAACTGCATTTAGTCGGATTGAGCTGGTCAGTCAGATAGACATCGCTGACTAGGGCGCGTGTATTCTGAACATCGCACAGGATTAGGCTGGCATAGTAATAACTAAACAGCGTCGTCAACATGTGGAAACGAAGCTAAAAATCAAGGACAGAACATGAAAATCACGTCACTGACCATAGGTAACTTTAAAGGGATTGCCAACAAGGCTACTATCCCGCTGGCACCCATTACCTTGCTATTTGGTGCTAACAGTACCGGCAAGAGCACTGTGCTTCACGCGATGCTTTATCTTTATGAAGTACTGGTAAATCGTAATTTCGACCCAGTTTATAGTAGGGGATACCATGCCAGGCAGCTGCGCAAACTCAGATGACAAACTCAACACGATAGTACCACTGCGGTTCTGTCTGCTTAATGTTACCCAATACGCTCGGTTCTTGTTGCATTAGTGTGATGTAACCAATTAAAATTAATGAGATTTAGTCAGAGATAATAATAGTTTTAACTAATGGGGATGTTAATGGATACGGTAGTTGTGGCTGTGATTTCAGCACTGTCGTTGTTGTTGCTTGTTTTTGTCTACCAAACCTTTAAAAGCAGACGCGAGTTGGCACAGCTAAAAGTCGACACTCAAGTGATTCAGCAGGTATTAACGCCTTCTCAAACGACGGGACAGGTCGAGCGTATTGATTTTACGATTGAAAGTGATGGTGCAGGTCCATTGGTGGAATGTACTGAAATCAGGCGTTTCCCGAGAAAGAGCACTGAATTGGATCAGAGCTCAGAACTGGCTCAGAGATCAACACATTTGATTTCGGATGTTATAAAGGCGGCTGTCAATGTACCGGGTAAAACCGTTGAAGTGGTTTTCAATCCAAAGATAGCAGAAGGTCTAAAAGACGGAACGTATCAAATATTAACCACTAAGTCTGGTGAAACTCTGGCGGATGCAATTGACCCTGTGACCAAAAAAATCGTGGGCAAAGGAAGAATTATTGAGGGAGGCAAGCTTAGACAGTTATCCGTTGGTGCATTCAACTTGCTCAGTATTGCAGTGGCACAGTCACATTTGGCAACAATTGAGAAGAATCTGGACGACATCAAAGGTCAGTTGAAAGATATTAAGGATAAGCTGAACAGCAATGATGTTGCAGAGTTACAAGGTGCCATAGACTATTACGGCGAAGTTAAGCGTTGTATCACTGCGTTAAATTCTCCCGCTGAATTATCCGTTAGTATTGCTAATAGGCTGGAATCAATTAATGAGAAATCGCACACTTGGCGCAATAAAGTGTTTGAGGATTTGAAAACACTAAATAAGAATATTAGCAGTATGCAAAGCCTGGATACTGCTGGCACCGAGAATACGTTCAACAAGCTCAAAGAATACATTGCGGAAGCTGAAAAAATTGCTGACCGTTATGCATTACTGCTCAGGTTGAGCGCAATTTCCAAAGCGATGCTGTTGTATATTGACCCAGCCGGGGAAAAGTTTACCGCTCTCCAGGTAGAAATGGGTACATGGAACGACCTGGTAGGTGAGTTGAAAGCAACACTCATAGACAAAGCAGATAAGCAGCTCTCCAAAGCACTGTTTAATGAGCGGGCGACCTTGGACACACGAACCGAATATATTGGTTATCAGACCGAAGTGTGTCTGCATGCGATAACTGAAAATCAGCGTTGGTTCACTGAAAGCTGTGCCCGGCTTGAGGACACCAGAAACGCCATGTTGCATTCCGGCGAGATTAAAGTCGGGTTGACATTCGATGAGCAAGGCAAGGTCATTCGCACAGCACTTTTGAGCTGATTCGAGAGTCATGAACGAGGACTTTGCAGCGCACCGAAGTCCTCCATTGCTAACCAGAAAAGTCAGGACATAACACCTAGGGCGCTTTTATTCTGAACCGCACACAGCATTAAGCCGGCATATTAATAATTTAACAGTTTCGTCAACATTCGAAAACGAAGCCAAAAACCAAGGACGGACCATGAAAATTACGTCACTGACCATAGGTAACTTTAAAGGGATTGCCAACAAGGCCACCATTCCGCTGGCGCCCATTACCTTACTTTTTGGTGCTAACAGTACCGGCAAGAGCACTGTGCTACACGCGATGCTTTATCTTTATGAAGTACTAGTGAATCGTAATTTCGACCCTGTTTACAGTGCCGTCACCGGTGAGCAGCTTTGGTTAGGTGGCTTCAAAAACCTGGTACATGGTAAGCGTTTGGATACAGTGGTTACGTTGGGTGCGACTCTCGAGTTTGATGATGAAGAAATTTGGGATAATTACCTGACAACCCCAGAGGATTGGTTGCTGGAAAAACATCTCGGCTTTTGGCCTGAATCTACAGCTGACGAAATATCATTTGAGCTTGATTTAGCCTGGGACTCATATAAAAACAGTGTTTTTGTGAGTCGTTATGAATGTCAGAGCAAAGGGCAAACTTACGTAAAGTTCGAAGCTCAGGCAGGGCGCCCTAAAGCCCTGGTGACTCAATATCAGCCCTTGCCTGACTGGCATGTCGCAGACGAATTCTCAATAGAGAATGCATTCAAGTCAGGGATATTTGAACCATTCTATATTTCATCTCGAGACGCGCTGCCGCCTTTAGGTCAAAGAATAGATTTATCTGAGGTTCCCTTTAGCTGGGATGATGTATGGGAGCAGCACCCGCTGGCAGCTAAGTTGTTTGCAGAGGGCGCGATATCACAAGCCTCTCTTGCTCCTTTGAAACATCTGGTTAAGCGCTTCGAAATGATGTTTCACATAGGACCACTGAGGGGCATCCCGTCGGCAGATGCCACTGTTGTTACTCGTATTCATAAGCCAGATTGGTACAGCGGCAAAGCTGCTTGGGACTTGTTTTCATTGGCTGAAGCAGGGTTTCATCAAAAGGTTAACCATTTCTTTAACCATGAGATGATGCTCAATGCTGGCTATGAGTTTGATGTTGAAAAATTTGGTGAAGGTGTTTCAGAGGCCAAGCGGGTTAGGCTAAGAAATACTCGTTCTGGATTACATCTCTTACCTTCTAATGTTGGGGTTGGTGTGTCTCAGGTATTCCCGTTTGTCGTGGGGGCGAGTCTTGAAACATCGTTAATCATGTCCTGCGAGCAGCCAGAGCTGCATATCCATCCCCGTTGGCAACTCGCGCTGGCGGATATTATGCTGGCTGCCTGTAAGAGCCAGTCTGAGCGCATGTTCTTAATTGAAACCCACAGTGAGCATTTGATGCTGAGGTTGCTTAAACGCAGGCGCCAAACGGTGGATGAAGAACTGAATGCTGAAAGCCCGTTTCTTTGTCATAAGAGTGATATTCAAATCATCTTTTGTGAGCAGTTCGACGGTAAGACCCGGCTGATACCCATCAAAACAACAGACGAAGGTGATTTTGATGCACCATGGCCAAACGGCTTTTTCAACGAACGTAGAGAGGAGCTGTTTTAATGTTGCATCTCGAAATTGCAGTCGCACCTGAACAGGTGCGAACTCTTGCCGACTTAAACCTGCTCGAAGCGCGCATTGGGTTTGACAAAGGGGCTGTGCTATCGCGATTTCCAGCCAAATGGTATGCCCATGTTTCAAGGAATTTGGCAGACCAAGGCGGTCATGTCGATCGGGTAACTGAAAAGCTGAGGCGTATTAAAGATTCGCGTCTGGTTGGCTTTGGCAGAGCGTTTGATGGTGACAATTGGGGTGCAGCAGCCCAGCGTAGCCATCAGGAACGCCCATTTCATCGTGTTATTGATGGTGTGAGTGACGAGAGACCATATTTCATAAATGATTTACAGCTGATGGGTGATGTGGATTTTCAATTCCAAACCCAGTACCCAAAAGATGCCCATAGTCTCGCCAAGGCGGCCAGGGCGCTACTCACAGACGCTGAAAAAGTCACCCTGTTTGATAATTTCATCTGCCCTACAAGAGCCGGTTGTGTCAAAACCATGACCGAAATGATGCACCTTTGCACCAAGGCTGAGGTCGAATTTCACGTTTTTGCTGAAGAAGATAAAAAACCATTAAGACGGCAGCGTGACAAGGCTTTGGATGATTTAAAGGCGCGGCTTCCTGCGCACATCAAATTGTATTGGTACTGGCTTGATGACAACGGCAGTGGTTATTTGCATCAAAGGGGATTGTTCACCGCTAAAGGTGGTCTGATCTACGACAGAGGGTTTGAAGAACCAAATGATCGTCTGCAAAGACAGGCGTTAACCGATATAACGCCAATGCCCCAAAGGGGGTTAGAAGCCAAGGCCAGAGATTTTAACCCCGCGCAACTGGGCCCTGAGTTGGCACTTGTCGGCATCCCCTGGAAGTCGCACCCATAGTGAATAGAACATTCTTGAAATTTGATACATATCTGTTTTTATGCACGTGCATGTGGTTTGTATATTGCTGAAAAATAGGAAATAACTTAGATTATTCGCAGGCGTGTAAAGATGAAGTACAAGGTGAAAACCTGGTTGGAAACTAAGTTTGGATCGCCATCTAGGCAAACCAATAAGCTGCTGGCCTGGCATATCCGCCCAGGCTATAGCGTGGCGCTACAGCTTGACCAGCCAGCTGATGATATTCAGAGCGGCAGTGACAGGTATGCACTGCTTTAGCTGCCAGTTGAAAGCGCCATGGAAGTGCCGGGTAGTATCGAACAGCGCCTCTACGGCGAAGGTGAGGGCCGCCACAGCAACACCTATGCCTCACCCGGCCTTGAGATAGGCCAAAGCGTCATCCGGCTTCACATAGAAAACTCGCTCCAGCTGGAGCAACTCGACAAGACACTGGTCGAAGGCAACAAGTCTGGAATGTAAAGACATAACTGCTGAACAGAGCGATGAATACTTTTTGGGATGAAACAACATCCGGTCGATTCTGGATGTTTGCATCAGGTAATGGAATACGAGAATAATGAACCTATACATAACCATTGATCAGAGTAATCAAGAACGAATTAGTAAGACTCTGATCGATATTAAGCGCCGTCATCAAGATTTTGATAAAAAGTGTAATGAGCGCGATGGGGTGGAAGATTTATATAGTCTTCTTTTCCCGAACAACATGCCATTTACTGGGTTTATCTCCAATAGACAGCGCGAAAAGCAGAATCCACGCTATGCCCAAATGGCAATTCGCCCCAGGATTCAAGGACGGAATGGGTGGCCTTTTCCAGAACTGTGTTCGTTCATTGTAACCGGCAGTTGGGATACTGCGCATCCAGCGCCACTGTTCAACATCACCAATTTCATCGAAACAGCAGATTTGCCCTCACGGCCGTTTGAGAGGGAGATTACGGCTTATGCGATACATGACAGTTTGCAACAGCCTCCACCGGGCGTGCGCCGAATTCAACGAACCAATAATCTGCTGACCCCTCAACTGTTAGCTGAATTGCCGCCTATCACCCAGCAAACTCAAACGCAGTTGGCCGAGTGGTCCGAATTTCTTCAATGGAAAGAAAGCCTCATCCGCTATAAGGCGCGAGGTTTGCGCTACATTGCGCGCGAGTGGCGTGACGATCAGTTAGTTTTTTCCCTCGTCGCACAGAGTACGCAAGAGTTGCAAAAATGCCGCAAGGCCTTGGGGCGGGATGACTTGATTGCATTTCAGATTGGGCAATCCAAAGATCCCTGGGTGTTCGGATTGCCAGAAAGGGAGGAGCGCCGCCTCCCCAGACTTGGGCAAGCTGGCAAACCCTCGGTGCCAACGCCTTTGCCAAAAGGCATGAAATTACCCAATAAAGATAACGTGCCTGAATGTCCGTGGCATGCACCTGTGCTGGCCGAATTGAGCGTCTCATTGACTGAAGATGATGCGAATGACCTTGCTAATGCCGAGGAGCCGGATACGTTACGTGAGCGCATTTTGAGTCGGATTCCTGAGTCTGGATTTCTGTCCATTTCTACGGCTGGCGACATGAGCTTGATCAAACGCCATCAGCAGGCGCTGCGACAGTTGCAGGAACAAGGCGGTTATGCGCCATATCTGACTGATTATCTGTTCGAAGCAGCTCAGGTATCTGTGCCGCAGTGCTTGGTTCCAGTGACAGAGTGGGCTAACCGTTCGCTCAACCCAGCCCAGAAAGAGGCCGTGGTTAAGATTCTTTCTGCGCCAGACTTGTGCTTGGTTCAAGGTCCACCAGGTACAGGCAAGACTACCGTGATTGCTGAGGCCATTGTCCAACTCGCGCGGCGTGGGCAACGGGTGTTGCTCGCATCTCAGGCGCATACCGCCGTAGACAACGCGCTGGACAGGCTAGGCCATGATGCCTCATTGCGCGTGGTGCGGTTGGCACGGAATGAAAGTAAGGTGACTGAAGATGGTGCTGCTTTCGCGGGGCATGCATCCTTACAGCGTTACTACAAGGCCTTGGCTGCACAAACAGAAGATCGCCTCGCAGTGTGGAGGCGGGCTGACGAAGACTTGCGTCTCCTGTTGGTGTGGCGTGACCGTGCAGCTTTTGTGCTGCACGACGAGAGGGAGTTGAACGCCAAGCATGGGCAACTTGAAATGGATTTTGCATCGGCTCGCAGCCAAAAAAGGCAGGCGCAGCAGGCGTATGACGCTGCTTGCACAGTGGTGGATGACGACAAGGCAAAACGCCATCGCCTACAAAGCGTTCAGGTTTTGCTGGATGGTGAAACCGAAACGCTACATGGTGACTTACGGGATGTTGAGCTACTTGCCAGAAGTGTGGTGCAAGGCCTTGCTTCCTGCGATGAGGCTGGATTGCTCGTGAAATTTTCAATAGACGACTGGCTCGCTCATACAGGCAGCCAGGGTTCAATGTTGGCGTACATGCTTTCGACATGGCGGCGTTTCACGAGTGTGCGAGAAGCCATTGCTGCGGATATTCGCCGCTTACGTGAAGCGGCAGACAGCCCGATTCAGGATGCCAGCACCAGGCTACGCATTGAATCGCTCCGAAACAAGGTCAAAGCCTTGGAGGAGCAGATGGAAAAAGATGACGCTTTCGTAGACGCTTGGAGAGCCACACGCAAGGAACTCAAAGATTTGGAGCAGGCTGGTGTGGGCTTGGAGCGCAGTCGCTATGAAGGCCTGTTTCGCCAAGCCGCTAAATGGTGTGCCCCCATAGAAAATGCGTCGCTACTGGCTGACGAAATAGCTGCCAGCCTGACGGAGTTGGAAAGGAAGCTGCCTGCCATCGAACAGGCAGTCGAAATCATCAAGCAATCCTTGCAGGCGCAGTTGTCGCAGCCCGCACCTGAAGTTCCGAGCGATGGTCTTATGCGCGGTGCACAGAACAAGGAGCGCATCGCTCAAAGTAACCTAGATGACTGGAATGAGCTGCGCAGGCAGCATGAGCAGAAGGTTAAGGAGCTGTTGCAGGATGAGGCAATCACCCAAGGTAGCCGGCTGCCGCTAGAACCCGCTGCTACTTTGTCGCAGCGCATCGACACCGTGACCCAAGTCATCAAGGCCTTGGAGCAACGCCAAGCCAGCCAGCAACATGAGCGTATGACATGGGGGCCGTTACTGGAAGATTGGATGCGCGATTTGAGTCGCAACAACGCCGCAGTAGAAGACTGGCAACATCTGAGCCCAGATTTTCTGGCAAGCTGCAACGTAGTGGCCATTACCTGCAACGAAAACGAGCGCACGCTCGACGAAGCCGGGCAGACGAGTTTTGATGTCGCAATCATTGATGAAGTGAGCAAGGCTACGCCGCTGGAATTGCTGATGCCCCTGATGCGTGCGCGTCGCGCTGTGCTGGTCGGTGACCACCGTCAGTTGCCTCCGCTGTTTCAGGAAGGCGACGAAGCCCGCAGCTTCATGGATGAGGTTGAAGAAAACGAAGCGGCCAACGCTGAGGAAAACAGCACTGGTCACCCTGCCGAAACTCAGACTTTACTGACCCGCGACAACTTGCGCCGCTTCGAGAAGATGGTCACAGCCTCGTTGTTCAAGTCACATTTCGAGATGGCGGACGATTCCAACCGTGCACGACTCAATGTGCAGTTCCGCATGCATCCGCAAATCATGGCGATGGTGAACCATTTTTACGAAGGTCAGTTGGAATGTGGCCTCTTTCGGCCTGATGATGACCCAAACCCTAAGCTTCGCCGTGTTCACGGACTGACATTGAAGAATGTTGACGGTGGCTCAGTTTTACTCACTCCGGGTGACCACGCGTTGTGGGTGGACACAACCTACAACCTGTACAACCAGATTCATCGTGAGGACATGGACGGCAACCAGCCACGGCGTACCAATAAGCTGGAAGCGGAGTTGATCGCCGAAACGCTAGAACAAATCGAGCGGCAATCCGCTGCGCAAGGCTACTCACGAACAAACAAACGCAAAGTCGGCGTGGTGTCTTTCTATGCCAACCAATGCCGAGAAATTCGTGCCGCGATCCGCCGCCGCAGGCCAAAAGAGTCAAACGGGCGATTTGATTGCCTGGATGTCGAAGTCAATACCGTGATTCGCTATCAGGGCAAAGAAAAGTCCATCGTGCTGGTTAGCATGGTGCGCCATGATGGATACGACCCCTTTCGATCAGGCAATCAACCCCGACGTCGTTCCAGCAAGGCCAATGTTGCTCGGTTTGAATTTATTAATGTGGCATTTTCGCGTGCGCAGGAACTGCTGATCGTTTTTGGTGCGAAAAGTATGTATGCCTCTTATGAGGTGGACTTGCCGCGCATGGACAGTGCAGGCAGCGTGAAGCGAACTGTTTACAAAGACATCCTGGATCAACTGGAGCGCGATGCACGGCTGGTTCCTGCAAGGCAATTGATGTCGCCTGACATGCTACCCCAACAGCAACAACAGCGCGGCAGGTCTAGTGCCCCGACTCATCGGACGGCTGCGACCAAAAACGACAAGTATGGTAGCCGGGGAGGCCGAGCATGAAGCTAGCAGAAATTTCCGTTCCCTTGCCCTTGTATCGCATTGAATCCGATGTGACCTATCACACAGAGCGCAAGCCCACAGTATTTGAACGAATGGTGTTGCGACTGTGTGATCCTGGACTCCATTTGCCCGACAAACAGAACTTGTCTTTGCTGGGAGTTTTCCGCGATCAACTGGGTGCAGGTGACGTGCGTGAACTGCTGGAAGGCTGCGTATCTGAACTTTCCGCTTTGGGAGCACTGCCCAAACGTTACGCTCAGGATAGGCTTGAGATGCCTTTAACTGAGCTTGAATTGACTGCCGACGGCTTGCAATTTTTGCGTAGCGACAGCCTGCCGGTTCGCTCGCGCACGGTTAAGGTCTGGCACCGCTATGACCCCATCAGCGACGAGATTAAACCCACACAAAATGATGGAGCGCGTCTCAGCCAAAGTGATTTCAGTCGCGTCAGAGTCGCGGATCAGGCTTTAAGGCCGCAAAATCCGCTTCCGCAGGTTGAGCGCGCTATAGCTCAGGAAAAGTATGATTGGAAAAACCCTGCGACAGTTATAGACCGCATCGCGCCCATGGTGCAGCCAGCGGGATGGGGAGAGCGCCGACTCGAGATCTCGTGCAGTGAGGATGGTGCACTGTCCGCGAGCGCTCCGCATGATTTAGCGTTGCAGCGTTGGCTGGAGCAAGCGCAACCCGAACTGGCATGGTCAATTCTGCTTTCTGATGCACTGACAAGCGAGCCGGAATCCTTGCTACCCATTGTTGACTCTTCTGTTTTACGAGACGCCCGCACTGCCAGCTCCATTGTCACAACTAAAGGGGGGGCAGCCAGATCGCGGTTGTGCATCGTTGCTCAAGGGGTTGCGGCTGCGGATGCAACAACACCCTCTATCATTTTGTCGTCTGAAGTGAACTCACCAGCACTGGTTGCCAATGGCAAACAACCGACCGCATTCACACTGCTCGTGCCCGCCCCAGCAGGAATTATGACGGGATTTCGTAGCTTGTCTCTGCCCCAGATCGACGGAGCGAGCATTCAAGTAGAAGTGGCTGGTAACCTCCGCCTCTATTGGGCCGGACAACCGCGTTTGTGTGGCCTGGCGGTGACGTTGAATGACCAGGCTGCAAATGCGCTATGGGCCAAGCTGCGCAGAGAATTAGAGGGCACTTGTGAGCACTCTGATGATCCACGCATTGCCTTCATGTCTGCAGCATGGCGGGATGTTGATGCACTCGGTGAAACTGTGTGGCAATGGCTTGTCACGCGTGCTGAACAGCCTCTGGATGACCTGATGGCGTTGGTCGAACCCACTACGAAAGCAATTGGATTATGGCGGCCTGATAGGAAAGACTGGAGATCTGCTTGGGAAGAATCTCTGTCGAAAGCTATTGAAGTGTCGTTGAGACATACGCACTATCAGCTAGATCCTGAAGATGTCGTTTCTCTATTAATCCAGATAGCTCAGGTCCTATCTGCCGACAAAGCTGCGTCGTTGCAAGCTGCGCTGCTGCGTCATGCGGCCCCCATTCGTGCCTTGGATTCATTGGCAAAGTTGCGTTCTGCTTTGCTTTCATCCATTGAAATTCCAGAAGAATTGCTTTCCAGCGAATTGCGGCAAGTGTGGCTTGAGCACGCATTGCAGCGCAAAGAGTTGAAGCTGTATGGCCCACACGCCATACAGCAACCAATGCAAGTTATTGAGAAAGCCGTCCAGGATATTTACCGGACTATTGGCGAACAGGCGTTGAAGGCGGCGAGTAATGATCAAATAGATGTGCGTACCCTGACTCCAGGTGCATTAAATGCCGTGCGCGCTTGGCGTAAAGCAGCTGAGCATTTCCACGCTTTAAATACATCATCCCCCCACTGGGATACGTTGAATAAAGCAGTGGAAAGCTGGAATCGTCTGGCGCAGGACATGCTGGCCCCGGTTGAGAATGGGCACCGCATTGTAGTGTTCGACACCAGCGCTCTGATGGAAAGCCCTGAATTTTTGCAGGATCTTCGTTCAGATGATATTCCGGTTGTTCCCCATCTGGTTCTGAGCGAGTTGGATGGCTTAAAGTGCAGCGAAGATGGAGATCGGGCAGCTAAAGCTCGAGCAGCTATTCGCCAGCTGGATGCAAATTCATCCCGTATCCGCCATGAAACAGAATACACGGGCTTGCTGCCCGCAGAGTGGGATGCTAAGCAACCCGATCATTCCATTCTATCAACTGCGTTGTTCTTCCGTTTGAATGAAGTTTTGTTTCTAAGTAATGACATCAATCTACGCAACAAAGCCAAGTCGCTTGGATTAAAAACGCAGGAATCCAATACATATGCACCTTCGAAACTTGTGTCCGCGGACTCTCCAAAAATGCATCCACGCAAGCAAAACAATAGAAAAAGAAGGAAATAAACTATGAGTCGGGCAGACGAATATCGCTACCAAATTCAAAGGCAACGTAAGCAAGAGCTTGATCGACAGCGAGTGCGTGAAACAACGCGCCCTTTCCTTGAGCGCTACCGTAGCGTATTGAATGATGTCATCGGTCAAGGACTTGATGCCGTAGTTTCGGAAGAGTTTCGTGAGTTAAGCATCGCTCTTGACCGAATGGAGACTTTGTTGGGCTCCGACCCGTTTGCTGCCAGAGATATGAGCCGTTCGCTAGGTGGACGATTTCACGGATTACCAAGATTTGCTCGTGAGCAGCGTCGATCCCGTCAAGATGCGGAGCTAGCCACCGCCGAAGCATTCCGCAAAGCGCAGCAAGCAGAGGCCGAACGACAGTTTCAGATAAGGGCAGAACTTGAGGCTGCATGGCAGGAGAGCTTGAGCAACTGGAGCACTCCTGTCGCACTCAACGCCGCGTTTGCTGAATTGCAGCAATTACGGGCGCGACTACTTGGTGATGCCGCCGGTAATATGACCCCAGCGCAAATTTCAGCCTCCTTGCGCGAAGTTCGGTTGCGGTATGAAGGGGATGCTGAACGTCAGTTGCAGGAAATGAAAAATCGTGCACAGAGTGAAGCCGTTACCGATGTTCTTACGCTGCAAAGAGAGCAGTTGGAGCTGGAGGCGAAAAAGAACAGCGGCGAGCGCTCCGCCAAGTTGCGTGAGGCGTTGGCTCATGCGACAGGGCTTGCTCCTGAAGAGCAAGCTGAAGCCTTGAACCAACTGGCGCAAGAGCAGGATGAAGCTGCCGTAGATGAAAGTCAGCGTCGTGAAGTTGTACGGGCTGTTTATCTGTCACTGCAACAAGCTGGCTTTGTCGTGGATGGTCCCGAGCATTTCACATCACAAGGGCATGACGAAGTGCTGATTCGCGCCCGTCGTCCTGCTGGCGCGCAAGCAGATTTCCGCGTCAACCTGAGCGGGCACCTCAGCTACAAATTTCATCAATACAAAGGCAAAACGTGCGAGAAGGATGTTGCCCCCGTCATGGCAACGCTGCAAGATGCTTACGGGATTAGTCTGAACGACAAGCGAGTGATTTGGGTCAATCCCGATGATCAAGATCAGGATGCTCGCCCTTACCCGGATGCGACACAGGAGAGATGCAAATGAGTTCAGCTTTGTTACCTTGGCAGGAAGATTTTCGCCGCGAATGCGGAATACGACGCGGATTGATATTGCACGGTAATACGGGTGATTTGACATCCGATCCCGAAGCTCCAGGACAATGGACGGTTTTGCCTACCGCGTTGATGAACCTGCTGCGTCAGCGTGGATATCAGCATGTGGTCTTTTGGAACCGCGTCAATGGTGTCAGTGGTGTCGATGCGAGGACTTGGGGGGAATTGCAAAGCTTAGTTGTCCCCCCTGCTGCAAGAGAAAGTACATCTGAAGGGAATGCCTATGATATGGGTGATTTGCCGCCCACGCCTTTGGCGCGCCCCGCATCCAACGGCATCACGGCCAGCGCGGATGACTTTCTAGCTGTTGCTGCACAATGGCTGCGGCAGCCACGCGCAGATAGGCCTGTCGCTTTTGTGCTGGACTGGACACAATACTTGTTTGGCAGCGCCAACTCGCTGAGCGAGAACGAGCGCGGCTGGCTACTACGCCTGGGGCAGGCGACTCGTGATGCCGCCGTGGTTCGCAATGCTGAAAGCATAGGCCAACCTCAATCACTGCTGGTGCTGCTGTGCGGGGGCTTGAATGTGTTGCCACCTTCGCTTTACTTGAATAATCCACTATTTAAGGAAATAGCCATTCCCTTTCCATCAAGGCTAATTCGCGAGTCTGCAGTACTGGGCTTGAAGGAAGTGTTTCGGCTGCTGCCCCCTTTACAGCAAGGAGGGCGTGAGCTGGCTGACTTCGTTGACGGTTTAGAAGGCCAGAGTATCCGCGACATTCACAACTTGGCGCGACTCTCACGACAGGAGACTGAAGTTTCAAGTGCTTTGTCTTTGCTCAATCTTTATCGCCACGGACGCAGACACAGTCCTTGGGAACAACTAGATCACAAAAAACTTCAGACCATTGTCGAAACCCTAGGGCGGCGGGTTAAAGGGCAAGGGGAAGCTATTGAATCGGTACGGCGCATCCTTGTGCGTGCCTTCACTGGGCTATCGGGGCTTCAACACTCTTACAGGCAACGCACTCCCAAGGGCGTGTTGTTTTTTGTTGGCCCAACCGGTGTAGGTAAAACGGAATTGGCAAAGTCCATTGCCGAATTCCTCTTTGGCGACGAAGAAGCCTGTCTTCGCTTCGATATGTCAGAGTTTAATCACGAACATGCCGATCAGAGGCTGGTGGGCGCACCTCCAGGATATGTGGGTTACGAAGCTGGCGGACAGTTGACCAATGCTATCAAACAAAGGCCATTTTCCCTGTTGCTGTTTGACGAAATCGAGAAGGCGCACCCGCGCATTCTCGACAAGTTTTTACAGATTCTTGAAGATGGGCGCTTAACGGATGGCAAGGGGGAAACGGTGATGTTTTCAGATACCGTTATCGTATTCACTTCAAATATTGGCGCAGCCGAGGTCAGTTATGAAAGTCAGGATGTGCGCAATGAATTCATCCAAAAGGTGCGGCAGCACTTCGTGCACGAGCTAAAGCGCCCAGAATTGTTGGGCCGAATCGGCGAGGCCAACATCATTCCATTTAACTTTATGCGTGACGATAACTTCTTGATTGACATCGCTCGCGCAAAGCTGGAACCGTTGCGCAAAGGGCTGAAGGACAAATGGGGGGTGTCGGACTTGAAATTGATTAAGGAGGCCGAAATACTGACCTTGCTAGTCAGGGACGTGGATCGCGGAACGGGAGGGCGCGGCGTCCCCAACGCTCTGACCAATAAGCTTATTGATCCATTGGCCGATTTTCTGTTTGAACAAATGGTATCGCCTGCTGAGATCCGAGGTAAGGCAATTGAAGTTCATATTGCCGGAAGTAAATTGCTATTCGAGTTGGAGTGACATGATGCATTGTTTGAATTTGGCATCTCGCCTTCCTTGTACAGAAGCCGAAGGGCCGGGACGCAGAGCAGCCTTGTGGGTACAAGGGTGCAATAAGCGTTGTCCTGGCTGCTGCAACCCTGCGTACTTGCAGCTGGCAGAGCGTGAGCTTGTTTCGGCCTCATCAGTGCTCGAATGGTTGGAGAATTCGCACTATATGCATGATTTAGAGGGAATTACCTTTCTCGGTGGCGAGCCAATGTTGCAGGCTCAGGGCTTGGCCGATGTTGCTCAAGGAGCTCAGTCACTTGGTCTGTCGGTGATGGTATTTAGCGGATATACATTAAGAGAACTTGATGAGTTGTGTTTACCTGGAGTTGAACGATTACTTCGTTATACGGATGTCTTAGTTGATGGTCCTTACGAATCTAAACAACGAGAAAATAGTCGGCAATGGGTGGGCTCTACGAATCAGCGATTTCATTATCTGACTAACAGATACGATAGAACGATTGAAGTGAGAGACAGTGTAGAAAGAGTGATAGAGGTACACTGCAATTTGGATGGCACAGTATTTTTAAACGGATGGCCAGAAAAAGTCGTCATATGACTTAAATTTTTTAGGGAGATTTAGAAATGGAATTACAAGGCCACTTGTTATATTTGGATATCACGCAAATATGTGGCATCGGGTGCGATTTCTGTATGTATGCTGATAAGCACGCGTCTGGGAAAAATATGGTTCTTTCGGAACTTGCGCGGGTTAACTTGAAAAGGTTAATTAATGACCCTGCAGTAAGGCGTATTTCAATTAGCGGAGAGGGTGAACCACTAAATAATATAAACACCCTTTATGAAATACTTGAGTTGTCGCAAGGTGGTAACAGTTTTGAATTTATTACCAGTGGCTTTCATCGGCATGAAAAGTTGGAGGATGTTTATGATAGAATAAATTATATTGTGTCTAGAAATAAGGATACGTGCAATATTAGATTAAGCTCGGATAGCCATCATGTAAAAAAAATAAAGTGGAAGGCTCACGGCTTCAGTATAGATTATTGGCAACGTAAGAAACCCACTGGGTTGAGTTTTTCATTTCGTTCTGTTGATAATCAACGGGATTTTACACGGAATTATCTCATACAGGATCTGGATAGCTGGGGGATTGATGCTAACATTCAGCCAGTTAGCGTGTTGGAAGATTTGCTTATTGTTGGTGGCTTTTCATTTGGTATTGATTATAAAAATTTAGTAAATCCGGCACCAAGTACACCTAGTGGTTATCTTGATATGCACGGTTATATTGCTGCAATTGAATTAAAAGTTAAAAAACCATTTACTTTTGGGAGTTTGAATAAGCTTCCTCAGAAAAATGGATTAGATGTCACAGTTAAACCAAACGGTGATGTGTTTTTTTATGGGATTGAAGTTGAAAAGTGTGGAAACCTGCACACAGACATCTTTGATTGGCCAAAATTGGAAAAATGTGTTAGGGAAAATCCGCTGTCTTATGCATTATATACTCAGCCATTAACTGACTTGCTCGCCAGATTAGATAATGCACAACAAATTCGAACCATAATTGCTAAAGCAAATAACCCTTATTGGTTGGTGAAAGAGATTGCAAAGCACTCTGACTTATTAGAAAAATGGAAAGTAGCATGATTGATTCTCACTGTCATACTTTTTATTCAAAACATGCTGTTGGTACTGTTGATGAGCTTGTACAAGCATCAATTGCGGCGGGCGTTACTGTGTTGACGATAACCGATCACGCGCCTTTTCCAATAGATAAAGATAATAGGTTGGTAGAGTCAGAGCTCGAGCGTTACTTCGCCGATATTGATAAGGCACAAGAGAACTATAAAGGCGAGATAACTTTATTGCGAGGATTAGAATTAGATTTTATCCTCGGTTCCGAAGTCTATACAAGTAGACTATTGCAAAATTATCCGTTGGATTTTGTACTTGGTTCCATCCACTACGTTACGGCCAAAGATGATTCCATGATTAAAGTTTGGGATCTTCCACGACTGAAAAATACAGATTTCTTAGATAGATATTTTGCAAGTATAGAATCATTGATTGAATGTGGTTTATTCGATGCAGTTGGTCACGTGGATTGTCTCCTGCGTGGAATATCCGAGGATGAATTTTTATTCAGAGCTGAACGTCTATTGCCGGCCATTGTTAGAAGCGGAATTGCATATGAACTAAATTCATCCGGATTACGAAAATCAATATTTAATTCTGAAAGTGATAAAGAACTTATGGGGGTATGGTCTTATCCTTCAC
The DNA here is from genome assembly GCF_025653985.1 of Shewanella sp. SM69. NCBI lineage: Bacteria > Pseudomonadati > Pseudomonadota > Gammaproteobacteria > Alteromonadales > Shewanellaceae > Shewanella > Shewanella sp. SM69. The sequence continues at coordinate 102,049 of NZ_JAKKRV010000015.1, read as the reverse complement.
GGATATTTGTGACAAAATTGCTTGCGCTTGATGTACCTTTTACAGTGGGCTCTGATGCGCACACTCCTGCAGATGCTGGAGCTGGAATTACAGAATTAATTGAGGCTTTGAAACCGACAGGTTTACATGAAATCAGTTATTTTGTGCAGCGACAAAGAATTGATGTTGCGCTTGATAAACTACAATTAGCAGTTAATTCTGGACTGGTTAAAGAAGGATTTTTGTGAATACGTCTTTTAATAGAAACTGGAAAGAGCTTCTTGACGAGGTTGTTCCTATTCAATTGTCCGCATTTCATGCGGCGAAAAAAAATATCCATCCAGAACAGGTAAAAGCTGGTTTTCGTGCATTTGCAGCTAATTTGCTGAAGCGCGATCTTATATCCATGGCAGATTATGTTGCAGTTTTTGGGGGACATGCATTGAACCATCTTACGCCGATGGGACCAGAGAAATTTTACAGTATGAGTACATGCAATGATGCACAGCCCTTGACTGAAGTTTATAGCCGCGCGAAGTATGGTGGAGTTAGCGATATACGTTTCTTGGCGAAAGGTATAACTGAATACCTATGTGCTGAACTGGATGATGAATGTTCTTCTTGGTCAAGTTTGTTCCGACAAGCCAAAATGAGCGGTGAACATGTTGTTTTGATGACAACCGGATGGCGTAATGTTCCCTCCGCCTCAAATGTGCTTTATGAGATTGTGGTGGAGGATGTGAATATGAAGTTGGCTCATATGGGATTTCCCACAATAATCAATGTCAAATTGCCTCGTATAGCCCCGCCCTGCGAAAATTACGCCACTCTAAGCCTTGAGGAACGAAATCTAGTAAACTTGAGTCAAGATCATGTAATACCAGCGAAAAATTTCTATCGTTTTAGTGGCGTGCACGTCATTTTTGGGGATGATGTTTTGGTTACTGGTGCAACAGCTGACAAAGTGATGTACGAGTCACTTCTAAATGGCGCGAAATCGTTTCGCGCCATTTATTCCGTGGCGATCGATCCTAGAGTTGCATTAAACGATGCTTCAGTTGAAGAACGTTTAAATTCGACGTTAATCAAACAGAATCTGGATAGTAATCTTGCAATACTGCTATCTGAGCCGGGTTACCAACCTATCTTGCGTACGCTGCGGCTGATTTTCGAAAATATTAATAGAGATAGTCTTTCAGATTTTTTGCCTCAAGTGCCTTTGGCAACTTGGGTAAAGCTATATAAATCAGCACTTAACAATGAATTTTTAAGTCAGGCAGAATGTGTCCAATCGCTGGTTATGCTGCGTGATTATCTTACAAAGAATAGAGTGTTGAATGATTGTGGTATGGTAATGGAACGTAGATGATAAAATGTGAATAATAATTAATGTTTACTCAGTTTATGATTCTTTTTAAATAATGTTTTACGTAGAGAGGGTGTTAGGTGAAATTGTCAATTAAAGTGTCGATTTTCTTAAGGTATTTCTCTAGAACGTTATGCAAAATACTGTTTGATAGAAATCTAGGTAAAATTGTTTGCAGAGATATTAAACATATACTTTTAATAAATTGGCGCGGAATGATTGGGGACGCAACAATTTCATCTAGTTTCATATCTGCAATAAAGGCTGAAACAGATATAAAGATACATGTAATAACATCAGCTAGTTTGGCGGATTTATATATTAAAGATTATAGGGTTGATTCTGTTTATATAATAAAGAATAATTTTCGTTTTTTTGATTTATACAGAGCGGCTAAGTCACTTAGTTTTTGTGATACCATAATACCTTTGATTGGCAAAATGCAGTGGAGAGATATATTTTTCGCAGGAATAATAAGGCCATCAAATTTTTTATCTATTGATGACTCGTTAAAGATGTCGAATCTAAACGGTGGTGAAAAAATTTCTCAGCTATCAATAGATGAGCTTTTTCGACTTTTTGCTAAAAAAATTAATAAAAACATTAGGAATGATTATTCATACATAATTCCAAGTTCAACTAGAAAATTTTTAGATACTGACTTTATTCTATTTAATCCATTTGCAAGTAGAGCTGATAAGTCTTTATCTGTTTTTAGATCTGTTTCTCTACTGAATTTCTTAGCGGGATTTATGCCAGATAAAAAAATTTATCTATTATATTCTCCAGTGACATATTCATTGGCTAAAGACATAGTAAATCTAGCTTCTAATAAAAATATTAATTTGTCTCAAAACATTTCAGATATCAGTGATGCTGTGTCTTACATAAAAAATGCGGAGTATATAATTAGTGTTGATACATCTATAGTTCATTTGGCATATGGCTTGAAAAAAAAGACTGTCGCAATATATCCGAGAATGAACCAATTTAATCCCTGGATGCCACCAAAAAGTTCAAATATTGAATTTGTCTTTAGCAATGCTGAAATTGTTAATGGATTGAAAAATATGAATGAATTTTTGGATGTTGAAATAGGCTATGCCATAAAAAGATTGAATAACGGCTCAGTTTTGGGTGATCAAAAATCTATATTTCTCTACTATGATAAAGAATTTGATGAAATTCCTTTTTTACAAAGATGGAATATAGTCAACTTGATTAGAAGAACAAAAGGTGGAAAATATAGAGTTATACTTACAAATCTAGTCGTGGATTCAGAGTTTTATATTGAAAACTATATTGATCTTCCTATGTATTTTAATGAAATAAAAAATAAAACGTCTAATGTTTCATCTGTAAATGGAAATCAAAGTGATATTATAAGGCTCCGTCTGTTAGAGCGTTATGGTGGTGCTTACTTTGATACTAGTACGATATTTTTGAAAAAATGCCTTAGTGAAATAGAGCTGTATAATAATCTTTTGCTATCTCCTAATGCAACCGTTGCTGGTTATTCAAATGTTACATTTATTAGAAAAAGTGAACATGGTCAGTATTTTTTTGAGGACGGGATAGATGGCATTGAACTGGGAATGCTTTATGCCAAAAAGGATTCTTTATTTTTGAAATATTTCAATATTGAGATAGATAGATATTGGAATTGGAAGTCTTCAGCAAAATCTTATAGAGATTATCCATGCTTTTTACGTGCAAACCTTCAAGAAGTTAGCTTTTTGAATGAATATCACATTCATTATTCTATATTTCATTTAATACTTACAACAAATCCGGGTCTGCATAAGCATATTGTTACTCAAAGTATTCATATGAAGAATAAAGAGAACTCAGTTAAAAATGGACCAAATACATTAACAGACGCTTTCTGTAGGGGGCTCAGCGGTTATGAATCTGGTAAGCCAGTAAAACTCTTAGAATGTTTTAAAGGCGGTTTGGTAGAGAAGTTCGATGGGACTCTTACAACACTAGCAGAAAGAGCTGAGATCATCGAAGATATGGAATTAATCTCCATTCCTGGTTATATGAGAAAGAGTCTTGAAGCTGAGTTTACAGAAGAACAAGATTACTCTGATGAGCAATCGTTATATTCATATATTTCAGCATAGTCATCCTAACTAGCTGTTCCAAATTGGAGGCTATTCAAAATTCTGTGTCATGCTAAAAATTAAAGACCTATGTACTCATACTGCCGCTCTCAAAATAGATCGACAGCTGGGACAATTTCAAATGGTGCTGTTGATTGATTGTTGGCTAAAACAGATTCATGAATTTAACACTCTAATATGTATTGGATTCATCTTCGACATACATCAATAGTTCCCCTGGCTCACATTCAAAATACTTGCATAAGGCATTGATGGTATCAGTGTTAGTCACATTGCCTGGCACGTTGGCTATACGCGTTAATGTGGCACGGCTAATACCTGTCTTTTCACTCACTTCAGACAAGGTGATACGGCGCTTTTCCTTGAACGCTTTTTCATCAAGCTGCTTAATGAGAAGGATCCTGATCATGTTCTATCCATAAGTCTTATTTGTCATCCATCATATCAAACGACTCATATATGACGCAAATAAAGCTTGACTTTAATCTTTTGTGGGTTATTTTAATCTAGAAAGATTCAAATGAATCATTTATGAGTCAAGTTTAAATGTGCAAGGTGACAGGTATGAATACTTATCTTACTACTGAAGAGTTATCCATAAGGATTAAGTACGACGTTCGTACTATCCGCCAATGTTTAAAGGATGCGGTGCTGTTTGAGGGGATCCATTACATCCGCCCCTTTGGCGGGCGAAAAATTCTCTACATTTGGGAACGAGTTGAGGAGTCTATGTTGCTTGGAGCCTCTGCCCATGATCTGATAAATCAGCTGAACTAGGGGGTTGCCATGGGAACTGTAAATAGCCGAGATGGCAAACTTTATCTAGATTTTCGCTATAAGGGTGTACGTTGCCGAGAGCAGACCAGTCTTGCCGATACTCCGGCGAATCGACAAAAATTAAATAAACTGTTGTTAATGCTGGAACAGCAAATGAAAGCTGGTTCATTTGATTATCGGCATCATTTTCCTAATAGCCCTAAAGTCGAACACTTTGCTCAGTTAGCTAAACTCAGTCAATTCCATGCTGCTGGTGGGCGCATGTTGTTTAGTGCCTTTGCTAATCTTTGGCTGGACGAGAAGCGGGTAGAATGGCGCGCTAGTCAAATTGAGACGGTTGAGGGGATCTTAAGATGTCACCTCATACCCGCGATGGGGACTAAGATGATAGCCACTATCTGTAAGCAGGATATTCTGGGTTTGCGTCTAAGTCTTTGTGAGGTCGATGCACTCACAAATCGTTCGCTGTCAGCTTCAAGAATCAATCACATCATGACTTATTTACGATTAATCCTAAATGAGGCTGCTGAGCGCTTTGGTTTTCAGACTCCTTGGCGAAATATCAAAGCGTTACCTATGCCGCGAACGGATATTCAACCATTTTCTTTGGTAGAGGTATATCGGATTATCGAGGGTGTAAGGGATGATTTTCGCCCTTACTACACCGTTCGATTTTTTACAGGTATGCGCACAGGGGAAATCGATGGTCTGACGTGGGAAAATATTGATTTTACGAACAGATTGATCCACATCCGCCAGTCATTAGTTCGTGGGAGCCTTGGCCTAACTAAAACGTCAAGTTCAGACCGTGCGATTGCAATGAATCAGCCTGTATATGAAGCACTTCAGGCCCAAAGTGAGCTAACCAAAATTCGGAGCAAATTCGTTTTTTGTAACCGCCGTGGAGACGCACTGAGCCATCGGAATGTGACCAAACGTGTTTGGTATCCACTGCTGGAAAGCCTGGCACTCGAAAAGCGAAATCCTTACCAGACTAGACACACTGCAGCAACCCTGTGGCTTGCAGCTGGAGAGAGCCCAGAATGGATTGCTCGGCAGTTAGGACATGCCAATACGGGGATGTTATTTAGAGTGTATTCTCGCTATGTACCTAATTTATTAGGGCAAGATGGCGCAGCGTTTGAACGGTTGATTGGCAATGGTCCAAAAGGGGAGTCGTCAAAATGAATATTAAATCCCGAACAAATAATGCTGATGACTTGGCCTGGGTACATCTGATAGAGCGGAGAAAACAGGTAGAGTTGTGGCAATTTAGCTGCTTAAGACAGTCTTATGCACTAGAGCTAACCCCCAATGTTATGGAAGGTGTAAACCCTGAGGGGCAGCTAGTGATGGTTCAGTGGAGCCCTAGCAATGATTTGCAGCGAGTAAAAATAACCTTGAATATCCATGAGGTTACCGATAAAGCTGCTGTGCATCATCATTTTAAACTTGTCCCCGCAGGTTGTGAGTCAATCATTATCGATATTTGGGGGATTTTGGGACTTATCCATGATGAGGCATTAAGACGCTTTTACTTAGCGGTATTACTCAACAATGAGCTGATGGGACAGTTTTTTAACGCCAGAGCGAGCCGAAGTCATCATCATAATCATGCTTGTGGATTACTGGAACATAGCCATGAGGTGGCTGTTACGGCAGCAATGCTTTGCTGGCGATACAATGTTGGGCCTTTAAGTGTATGCGTCGCTTTTATTGGAGGCCTTTTACACGACATAGGTAAAATTCACCTTTTTTATAATGCAGATACTCGGGATGGCATTGCAGGTTCACACGAGTCATACAATTTTATGGTATTGGCTGAGCCATTAGCGTTGTTGTATCGAAATTCCCCCAAGATTTTTGAGGCGCTGAGTAGTTGCTTATCGGTCAAGATCGGGCGCCGCTCTGAGGCATATATTCCGGCCTCTATGGTGAGACTATGCGACAATCTCTCCATGGAAGTATGCCATTGGCGCACCGCTTTTGCAGATGTGCCTCCACATCATTGGTACGCTCATTCTGCTATGAACGATCAATGGTATAAGCGGCTCGGATGACGCTTGGTGACATTAACTCTGTTCCCATTGCTTTATTTGCTCCGCTTTGAACAGGATAATCGCCAGCTGGTGGAATAAGGTTTTCAGTGCCGGGGAGGAATATTGGCTTATTGCTTCGTCGCCGCGTGTTTTTATGTGACGTAAAAATAATGCTCCAGATCCTTCTGGATATTCATTTATTTTCTATAACGTGTAGCAGGTTATCTGAAGGTTGCGGTGGCATTTCCACTGATTATAGGGTTTTCCATATTGATAATGCAGTCTAAGGTGCCAGCGCTTCCAAGTAAAAAGCTTGCTTACCACTGCCATAAATCGCTGAAACTCTGTTGTTTTGTTAAACAAAATCGACGGGTTACTGCTGGTTGTATGCGTTAAGTAATACTGAATAGCCCATTGTAATTCGACGTTTCCTTTTTGACTCGACTTGAGTTCGCGACATACTTGTAGGGCTGAATAAATATCCTTTCGAACAGAAATATCAATGGGGTCTGCGGGTAGCAGCGCATTACAACGTCTGTTTGAAAATAATCGGCCAATACCTCGTGGTGTTTTTAACATCCGAAGTGCAGTTGCAGCATCTATCCAGCGTTTAACGCGTTCAGGAGTGAGGCGATACTGAAAGGCAACGTCTTGATAGTCATGACCTAGATCAATATTCCTGAGTACCGCCAAGGCTTGATTGTAGTGACTGCTTTTTACAACCTCATTTTTCTGGCGGATTGTACTTTGGCGAATGCCGCTCACCGGGCCCATAAAAGGGACTAGCCGCTTTCTAAAAAATGGCAGCAAACGCACAGGAGTGATGTTTCCTGATTTTTGCATCACTTTATAACGGTGTGGGCGTACTCCAAGTACATTATTTGCGGTGTATTCAGGTATTTCTTGAGCGTTTATTGCCAAATGGCAGCCCAGCAGTAAATCGGTAAAATGTAGATAGCTTCTGAATGTGGTGTCTGGACTGCTATGGCCAGCAAACACTGCCAGCGCAGAATATCTGTCTCGTAACCGGTCTTCACCAAATATCAGTTTAGATATTATCCTTTTTTGTGACGGTGGGTATGGCAACATCGTCTTGATAACTTCAGGTAATGTGATTAAGTCATCATGGGCAAGGAGTTGAAGTCTGGACAATGCTGTATGGCGAAAATGATATAGACGATAATAAATTCCGCCGGTTAACTGAGACAATATCTCTTTCACCATCAAGGAGATTTGGCCAGTATTGACAACTTGAAAGGGATTAGCGTCTTCGTGAAAGAGCAATTCGTTATAACGTTCATGGCAAGCCATAAGGCGATCCCTAAGATAGCTTTCCATTAAACTTTTTTCGTTGTCGGTCAACAAAGGAAATAAAGGCACTTTTCGAAGCGCAGAGTCGGTTTTGTTATGCCCGTGGCGGCTTTCACGAATAAATAGCCAGCCGATAGAGGAAGGCTCAATGTCTTTTAGACGCAGTTTGGCGACTTCACCGGGTCTGAGACCTGTACGATAGGCAATGAGCAAATAGCATTTTAACATCCGTTGGGCTGCATGGTCTAAATCGTCTATGTAATCGATTTGGCGAAGCAGGGCCGAAAACAGTGGCTCATCAACAATGGCTGCACTTACATGGGGAGTAATATTGCTACCTTCGCTGAGTGGCTGATTAAGAGGAGGGAGATCAAATCTCTGTTGTGCGAATAAATGTAGGTTCTCAAACCGACGAGCTTTATAGTGCAGTTCATGTTGACTATCAGTACGATTCATAATTTCTTGATAAATATCGATAAAATCTTCACTGCTCAGGCTGTATAAGTCAATGTCTGCGGTCGCAGCCAACCAGTGGCCTCCAATTGCTCCAAAGTACCTATTCGCTGTTGATACTTCATTTTTCTCAGTAGTCAGGTGGTGAATGAGCCATTGAAGCAGGATCTCTTCGTTAGGGCAGAGGCTTGCTTGTGTTAGTTCTTGTAAATGAAGAACAACTTGGCGCTTTCCTTGGGGATTGGCGTTATTCTGCTTAAATATTTCTCTTATTTGGTTAAGCAGGTATCGGTTACCTAGCTTAAAACGGTGTGATGGCGATGTTACTGAAGAGTCTGTTTGTATTGAATTATACCATTTCTTGAATTGAGCAAAGCTTCTTACGTTGCAAGGTCCCGTTGCACCTTTAAATAATCTGAACCAGTAGGCATTGGGTAGGGATGCGCTTTTTTGACGTCCCAACGAATACTCTACCAACACTTGTGGTAACTCGACATTAGGCTGAGCCTCTGCAAAACAAATCCCACCTTGTTGAAACTGTTTTTTTGGAAGAATGAGTTTAAGTTCTGACTTAATTATCTCTAAACATTGTTTGACTGATTTTGGGGGGCGCCAACTTCTTGTTCGGCTGTTTAGAAATGGCTTTATTAGCCCGAGACTTATTGGATCGGGGAAAAAATGAACCTCGACCTGAGCTTTATTAGGTTCAAAATCGTCTTGAACGGTGTAAAGATTACTGGCAAAGCTCTGCCCTGGACTTGGTCTCAACGTTAGCCAGCAAAGGTCTTTATTGCCACTTAATGGTTTATCGCTATTTAATGCCTTCGCCAGCGCGGGCCATAGCCTAGGTCGATTCAGGCCACTATAGCAAATGCAACTCATCAGCAATCTGGCAAAGCATTGTTGGGGATCGGATGTTTTATCAAGCTTGTCTAGCAAACCGTCAATTTTTGATGCGAAAGCAGAAGTATTGTGTTGCCAGGTCAAATTTCTAAGCGGTCGAACTCTACGAAGCGTGAGATAGTCTGAGGGAGGATTGATCTGCCAAAGCCCTTGTCGGTTACCCGTTTCTAGTTGCCTGCAGATAAAAGCATATCCTCGGCGGTAGGCTGTTTCCGATTTGAGAACCTTTCGCAGATCTGAGTCAACCTGTGGCCAAACTGCCGAAAATCGGTCGTATTTCGGTGGTGTTTCAAACAGTTCAGGTAGATGATGTTCAAGTACGGCCAGAGCTTGTTTTATTATCGTTATATGACTTTTTTGCCGAGCAGCAGTTCTGGACTGATGCCCCAATAACCGTACTAGGGATTTCTGTTCATGTGGAAGGATCAGCGGGTTTTCCATGCGTCAACCACCGTAATTTCATGAGTGTTCAGTAGCGTTTCGATATGCTGAGCAATACGGTTGAGGTATTGAGTTGATAGCATGCTATGACGACCCATTGATTCTTCTCCAATATCTTCGTGTCCCATCCAACCATCTATTTCTGCCGGAGCAACACCGAGACGCTTTAATTCGCTGCGCATGTGATGCCTCCCCCAGTTGCCAGGCCAGGGTAACTGGTCTCCAAGAAATGCTTTTACTCTGGCAGGCGTGAGTTCTTGCGTAATTTGGGGGATGTTGTCCTGTTCTTGATGTTTTATAAAAAATAGAAGATTTCCGCTGCCGGTCATTGCCTCGTCTGCACGTTTGAAAATATCTTTTGCGATGAGTTGACTGCGTTTTTTCAACTCTTGAAGATGTTGTAGATAATGTTCAAGTTGCTTCACTGCAGTCTGTGGAAGTATCAGCGTTCTAGCAGATATCCCATGTCGGTTTTCTTTATCGCTAATCCACCAGGTATTGTTATGGCTGTTGAAATCGGTACGCTGTCCCATTGGTGCATTAACATCGCGGTGACCGGTTGCAAACGTCAAAAGCGCCCATACGTAGCAGACATAGTGATTATGTAGTGTCGTGAGTTCTTCCAAAGATTGCTTTCGCGGGCGAGGAATTTGACTCCTCAAAACGCGAAAAAAATTGTGTAAAGTCCGTGGAGGGAGATGTAATGCACTTCCCAGTTGCTTTTTGATGGGCTTTACTTCGGGGAGTTGCGAAGCGATTTCAGCTATCTCGAAGATTGAACTCACGTATCTGTGGTGGTTTTCAATCAGTTTATCTGCATCGAAATTTGAATAGCTCAGTGCAGGCTGGTTTCGGGGGGCTCGCCCTTTTATGAGTCCGACTTCGGCACGATCTAGTCCATTATTGATATACCAGTGTTCAAGAAAACGGGTGATTCTTCCGAGACTTAAACGACATCGGTGTTGCTTGTTGATGTCACTAATGACTGACTTCAACTCTGCCGTGTCCACGTTTTGAGTAAGCTTATCTTGTAAAAATTGAGGGAGCGGCAGCACTAAATGGTTTGTTATATTGTTCAAACATTTTTCTAGTCTTACATCTTGTTTGCTTGCTGGTACTGTGTGGGTTAGAGATATGCAAGGGCGATTTTTGTAATGTGTGAGACAAAATGTATTTGAAGATTGTCCTAGTGAAATAGGATCTCGACCGCATAGCAGGCACAGCAGTAGGGTTGAGCAGCTATCTGGGTTTACTCCAGTTTTAATTCCATTGGTCGTAAAACGAATGAGTTGACATATATCCCATTCGGTCAGTTGATTGTAACTGCAATTTAAGGATAACTGCATAATGCCGAGTTTTTCAGTCAGACACTTATGCTGTATAGCCCGTACCGCTCTTGAGGATGGGGGAGGGGGTGTTTTTAGTTTATTCGTTAAGGGTTTATCTTCAATACGAAATGTTCGACCAGCTGTTACCGATATAGCCTCATCTCGTTCTTGAGCCGTCGTCGGTTTTGTGAATGCGACACATAGTTCTTTAACCTCAAGGCCTGCGTCTTCAAATGCATCAACGGGATTAAGTTCGATGAAGGTGTCAGGGTCTGAAATAGGAGGTATTCTAATTCTTCGTCGTCGTCTTTTGCTCCCTGATACAGCTTCTCTAAGCACTAACTCCAAGTAGCCAAGGCCGTACTCTTGCGGGGCAGGATATTTTTCCTTTCGTAGTTCTTTAAGTTTTGACACCAGTCGTTCAACTGATGATGCGTCATCCAATTCTGGCAGTATATCTAATAGTTTTCGATGCTTGGGGTCCATCGCTACCAGACGTAGCTCTCGTAATGCATTTTCATTTCCTGAGGTTGCGAGTTGCTGGTCATGGGTATAGCGTATGAAACAACAGATAAGAACAATCGATTGGTATGCTGTGTATTTCGTTCTCCATTGTAGTGTGGCATTTGGGGGTAACACTGCACAAATGGTGGCAGCAAATGGGTATGATGTAAGATGCTTATTTTTCTTTAAAATTCCAAATATTTCAGTGTTACTGACAGAGCCTGAAGGCATTTTTGTTATCAGAATTTTTACTAGCCTATCTATTAGTTCGAATTGCTCCCAATAGCCTGCTGGAAATGCTTGAATACTATAGGCTAGTTGCATTAACAGCGTTTGCTTGAGCTCTGGATTTAAATGCTCTGGCGCAAAATATTTGCTTAAAAATTCCTTTAATTTTTTGCTGGTGTTGCGTACAGGAGGAGTCATTATTTGGGCTCCCATGGCATTGCTAATTCGGCGAGAATATCGACAGAATCAGATATTGGGCATTTAGGAAACTGGCGCTGGCGCTGCTGAACCAGAGTGCCTCTCGAGATAGATAACAAATCACAAAATAGCTGATCAGATAGTGTATCCTTCCCAAAGAGTTCTCGTGAAAACTGCTCTGGTAGGCCTTGACGCCAGTCATCAATAAAGGCGGCAACATATTTAGAATTGATGGATAGACAGAGCACTTGCAATAGTGATAACCATGCTTTTTTCTCGACGCTTTCAGGCGTCAATTGGCCTTGAGTATTTGTTTCTAAAACCAGAAGAGTACCTTCTGGTGGGCGACCATTTTCCCAAAAAAGTGCTGCCCAGATAGGACTATAAAACTGAAATGTTCTGGTATGGTGTTTTGCTTTATTGATGCTGGCTTTCGAATCTATGTACTCCAAACAATATATTGTTTGGGAGGCAAATTCAGACCTGATATTTGCAGGTAAGGCATGTTGATTACATAACCCAGGTAATGATTGCATTACATCGAAAGCTTTTCTCGCTGCTGGATGTAAGTTCACCTGATGCTTCTTTTGGAGCTTTAAAATTATTTGGGCCATCAGAATTCCATTTCCTGTGATTGCGTCCTTCCTTTAATATAGGGCTCACTTTTTCATCTCCCAAGTGTGATCAAAAGTTGATCGGTAAAAAGATCGATTTATGTGATCGTGATCTGATTTGTTTCCTTAATCGAATTTATAAACAAGCCACTGAAATTTTTGAATATTGAACTTCGAAATGATTTTCAGCATTCCTTGTCCTGCAAGCTGGTTTAAATCCTTAATCGTGGCGTGCGTTGTATGCTGTTTCCGTATACGCGAGCGTTGCTGTGAATTGACTAACTTTTGCCCCATTCGAAGTTAGCAACGCGACTTGAGATGAACATCACTAGCCTAATGTTGACCAAAATTGAGTAATGCGACAAAGTGACGACTGAAACGATGTCGATTCACTTTTCAATAACGAATAGGGACATACAATTTTGCACGTTCAATTGCGCCATCTTGATAGTCACTAAGCTCTAGCTTACGTGACTGCCTAGCACTAGGATGATTAATACGAAAACAGTGGGTTTCATTTACTTGAAAATGCCAGAGTTTCCTAGGTACCACTACCTCAACTGTCGAATAATTCAATGCATTTTTAATGTATTTGTCACGATTTGAACCCGTTGTAAATATAGCGATATCAGGTTTCAGAATAGTAAACTGTGCTTCTAGCAGCGAGTTAGAAAGCTCTTCGATCATTTTAAATGCTGGACTTCGTTCAGGGCTTCTTCTTTGGAGGCTCATGCAGAATTGATTGGAATAAACGGCACTACACCCAATTTCCGGTTGCCCTTCAGACAGCGCGAGAGAGCATTTATGGTAAAAATTAAGCAGCTTATGTTTCCCCGACGGTAGTTTACTTTGATGCACTGTTTGAGACATTGCTTGTTGAATGAGTTGCTGCGTAACCTCTGCACCATTTTTTATTGGGCAATTCGTTCTCCATGTTTTCGGCTCTTGCCCAATAAATAGCACTTTACGCTTCGCTTCAAAGTAGCTTTTATCCGGACAAGCTAAGAAAATGCCAGACAGGCCGGGGGAAGCATAAATTTTCGAAAAATCTGTTTTGGACAGTATGTCTAAGTATGCTTCCTTCAACTGAATAATGACCTCTGTATCGTTTGGCAAAATGACTAATCCCCTAAAACCTTAATGAACATAAAAAATCATCAAAATTAATCAGTTAATTTTAATAATTACTAATTGCGGCATTTAGCCTGTTTACAACTTGCTCTCGAATTATCTGGGGGGATACACAAATTACATCCTGCCCAAATTTAAGGATCCAACCGATGAGATCGTAGGTTGGGTAACACCGAAAAGTGACGCTCCACCATGTATCATCAATTTGCGCTAGCTGTTGGTCATCGGCTAATTGGTTGTGCCGAACAACGTCCAACGCATGATCTTTAACCTTGAGCTCAACAGTGACTAAGGTATCTCTCAATAACCAGCCGGTAGGATTCTTCGCGCAATATTCTTCCAGCGTAAAGCTCTTAGGTGCAGTGATATCCAAATATTCCTTTTGGACAGAGACAATCTTATGGAAAAGAAATAGCTGCGGTACCTCGGGGGTTTCTTGCTTGGTCGCGACCAGATAATGACTCTGCTCTCGAATGATCAACCCGATAGGGTTCAGCATGTATGAACTAAGCTCCAAATCCTTGCCTTTTTGATAGCGTATTGAGAGCATTTTTTCGCTAAGCACACACTCATAAATAATCTTCCGATATCGCTCATCAATATGGTGCTCATCGTAAATCACCGGATAGTTGTCTGAGACGACCCTCACCTTATTCATCCAATTAGCATAAAGTGTTTTGGAAGATAACGATGCATTGGCCTGACTCAGCCACGCTTCTAGTTTTTCCCCAAGAGTGGATGGCAGTACTTTGCGCAACAATTGCTCTGATAGAACCAACATAAATGCTTCAGATGTAGGGAGAATATCAAGCAGTTTTTGCGACTTAAATTTTCTAAACCAACGTCTAATCCCTTGGTCATCTTCTTCATGGTCGAGGTTTGCATTTGCCCAGTCATACAACATTTCGAGATCACGTTGGATCGTTCTAAGGGATATATCGAATCCTTCATCGTCAAGACGTTGGTGGATCTCAGACGATGTTAAACCTCGTGCAGGGAACACTGGCAGGCTATCTAACATACACAGGTTTCTGTAAATGGCACCTTTGCGGCGTAGTTCTTTTTTTTCGTTTGCTTGTGGCATGTAACCCAGTGACCTCAAGGGAATATATCAAGATTATTAACTAATGTTAGCCACCTTATCCTGACCTACGTCATGTTATGTCGCCCTCGCCACAACTCATAACGTCACTAGTTGTCGCTGCCATAGATAGCATTATAAAAAATGAAACAAATTGGAGATAGCAATGGACTTTGAATCATTATTTATCAATAAGTTAATGAATGCATGCCCATCCCTTGCGCTCAGAAAAGGCTATATTTTTATTGGCTCACTAGAAGATGAGGCACCATACTCGAGGGCATGCTTTCAGAGTTGGCGTTTAGTTGGGGAGAAAGTTGCATTATCAGACGAAGCGACATTTGCAATCGACAGGGTCATCGCAGACTTAATGGACAGTTGGCCGCTCTCAGTAGGTAGACCTCATGGAATCTTTACAATTGAACCACCTAACATAACCTTCAAATGGGCATCGAGTGACATAGTTGAAACTATGCTAGCTGAATTAGAGGAAAAGAAAGCGCTAAAAGCTAAATAGTGATCCAATGGTGGTTGGGTACATCATTCTTCAAATTGGCACCAGGATTAGATATTCTACAGCCTCGGAATCTAACCGCATTTTTCTCTGGACGATGAACATGACCACTCAGAATCCAAAGTGGAGATAAGGTTCCTTCTTTTATCGCAGTTGTGAGATAACTTGAACCAAAATCCCGGTTAGCCTGAATTGCTACGCTAAGACCCGCTGGCGGCTCATGGTGTAGCAATAACATACAACAAGCGAATTGATTGAAATCAGTTGTTCCGTAAGCGGCGCAACCAATCGTTACGCTTTGAATTGTCACTATGGAACTATCTGCGTATATGCCTTCAATCTGCTTGAGCCAGCTGGAATCTAACTCGTTGCCTAATTCATCATGATTGCCAGAACAGATAAACACTGGTCGACTTAGACCTATCAGCCAGTCTGAGATCGCAGTTACTTGCTCACTGATAGGCGTTGGACAGTCATAGCGACTATCAATGAAGTCACCCGTAACACAGATAATGTCTGCTTTAGATGAGTTTGCTGTAATCCATTTCATCTGCACTTGGTTAAAATGCAGATCGGTAACATGGAGCGCCTTCATCGTCAGTCCTCTTGAATAAATGGCATATTGGTTGGTGTGACTTCAGGGTTATACAGGCATATTGCCCCCTCTATATGGCTAAAAACCTCTGCTGTTACAAACACAGCATTGCCAGACTGAATGAGGATATTCACATGCTGCTGATACTCAAGCCAGGCACCACGTTCACGTCCAAAAGTTAGAAATATTTCAACATCAAAATTCTCAAACCAGTTATTTGCCTCTGCAATCATTCGCAATTCATAATCAGGCAAAATGACAGGAGTACTTGCTGTTGCTGACACAGTTCTAGCAATTGGGGATGATAATATTCGCTTAAACCGACAAATCAGTTGCAAGCTATTGAATGACGTCAGATCCTCGGTTATTTGAAACGGGTCATCTGGCAATGTCACTACAGGACCAATTACAGGCAAGCTCATTTGGCGTTCATCCTAGAGAGAAGGGAAATTTGAGAAACGGCGGAAAGCATTCTGAGCCGAGCAGGTGGATTACTTGTATGCACATTGATCTGAGGAGGACGAAAATTTTCCTTTAAAATGGCATGTTCTATCCAGACAAGAACGTCGTAACCAGTGCCTCTGTCATCATCACCCAAATCGTGATCAAGGCTAATATCGGTAACATGTCCTTTCGACAAAAATGCAATGGCTTCATCTGGCCATCGAACTTGTACCCATCCATTAGGCGCTAATCGTTCATCATCAAGGAATATTTTCATTCTGCTCAGCAATTTTACTCATAAATTAGCAGAGTATAGAAACTCAGGCGTCAACTAATGTCGCTTTCATATCAGATGAGGACAGAATTATTGCCAAAATTATCGACGATGCCCCATTCCGTGTTTCGGCTCGTTAGCTTAATCGAAAACTCCCACGTCTGCTGCCATACAAATTCTTATCTATTTGCCTATGTTTGGCCTTACCAGAAATCGGCTAACAATGTATGGATATACAATCATATTTAAATTTAGGTATTTTTGTATAATTTTAAGACAAGAGCATTGCGCACTAATTTCATCCGAGACAAGTAAAACTCTATAAAATCAATTGACTATAGAAGCTGAGTTTTAGTTAATAGGTTTGGAAAACGCGCATGCGCGTTTTTCGAGATGGTGTATTTGGCAGAAAGCTGATAAGTTCTTTGCATACAGATAGTTAACAATGCGCGCTCTCACTGGTCCAACGAGGTAAACGCGCATGCGCATGAATAAAATGTTAGCTGTTTTCAGGAGTTAAGAGGCAAATATGGATTTTTTACAACCTAATAGGCGGCAATTTGAAAGTGATCCGTTTAGCTACAGTGCTCAAGGCTATTTAAAGTGGAATATGTTACAAGCGATGGCTACTGGTTGTGATTTTGACCCTTATGCTGAACCGAAAATGGAAGACCTCAAAAGTCCTGTTTTGTGGTTGGCTCAAGCTGAAGCCTTAACACAAGCAGCTCTAGCAATATTTAAATCTGAACCTAAGTTTGAAACAATGCCGCTAAATTTTAAAGGGGTATGTGATAGTCAATTTTGTGCTGTTGGTTTAATGCTTGTTGGCTACAGCTTAGAAGTTGCATTGAAGGCTATGATGGTCATCGAACATGGTGTGGACGGCTATCTTAAAATAGAAAAAACCACTCGGCACCATAGGTTACATGAGCTGGCAAATTTTGTGCCCGCACTATCAAAGAAGGACAAAGCCATATTAAGAGCCCTAACTCATTTTGTATATTGGGCAGGTCGCTACCCAGATCCTGGTTCTGGCCGAGAAGGGGATGCTTCAAACATATTTGAAATAGCCGAAAAATATGAAATTACGGCGCATGACTTATTCAGTGTTGCTGCTAGGGTTATGAGTCATACAGAAAAAGTCGTCGAAAAAAACAGCTAACAAATTGCTTAATTTCGTTCCGGCCACAGAAAGCGTGGCCTCCACAGGACTGCCTGCGCTGCGGCAACCAATTAGCAAAGCGTTATCTCCTTAGAAATTTTAATCCGAAACTAACGAGTTAGAGCAAAGGGGTAATCACGCTTTTGTCCCCAAACGAGTCAATATTTGCACTAAACAAACAGTATTTGGGGTTAAAAGTATCAAAATTTGGTTGACTGCTTGTTTCTTCCCGTTGAGCAATTTGTCACCGGTGTGTTGGTGCGGTTGATGGGTTATATAGAGGTGTTCTATTACTACAGCATTATTTCAATGTTTCTATCGATTTCAGAGACAAAGTCATGAATACACTCCTCGCTGCAGGATATGGAAAACTCATCCTTTTTGCTGCTTTAAAACATTTTGGCTACAGAGTGTAATTTCGAGTGAGTACATATTTGCTTTAAATATGAAGTTAACACTATTTTTAGCCATTAAATTGATCAAATGTTGATCAATGAAAAGACCGGTTTTCGTGACCGTGACCATCAAATTGTTGTTAATAGTCGTTAATGTTTTAGTCCGATAGTCATGCGAATAATGCTAATTAAATCAATTGACAACAATTTAGGCAAAATAGGTAACGCACTAAAATCCATATCTGCACGGCCTGTCACGCCGGGGGTCGCGGGTTCGAGTCCCGTCCGCTCCGCCAACATTAAGAGATAAGCCTCATCGAAAGATGAGGCTTTTTTCGTTATGGCGTCGCGGATAATCCGTCCCAGTGATGCTATCGCTCAAATGGTTATCGTCATAGCCGGCCATCCCAATTCCTACGAGTGTACGTTATTGTTATTCGGATCAGTCCGAGATAATTTTAATCTCTTAGCTTGTAGCTGACGCTCTATCCCTACAGGTAACGTCTATCTTTTTCTTGTCCTAATTGACTTAATATCGTTTATATTGAAGTATTTATTATTAAGCAGATACTTAAATTCCAAGAATGATTGAAATTGAGTAATTTGCCCCAAGATCGTCTTAAGTGCTGCAGTTTTGTAGCGTCCATCAATGAGGTCTATGCCATGCTTTATGATTTAACGGTTGTACAATTTAGCAAGATGCTGAAAAATTTAAGCGTTATTCTTGAAAAAGGCGAATGCTTCGCAAACCTCAAGAAAGTTGATATGGCGGTTCTTTTAAACTCACGTTTAGCGCCGGATCAATTCAATCTTATTCGCCAAGTTCAAATTGCCTGCGATACTGCCAAAATTGGCGTAGCACGTTTGACTGATAACTTAGATACAGTGCCAAAGCATGATGATAGCGAGACGACGCTGGCAGAGTTGCAAGCGCGTATTAGCTCAGTTTTGGATTATTTAGCAACGTTTAAAGCGGATGATTTTGCTAATGCGGCCACGATCCATGTCTCACAACCACGATGGGAAGGAAAATATCTTACAGGTTATGAGTTTGCCATTGAGCATGCTATTCCGAACATTTACTTCCATGTAACAACAGCCTACGCGATTTTGCGCCACAACGGTGTTGAAATTGGCAAGAAAGATTACCTCGGCGCTATGCCATATAAGTCGTAAATCTAGGCTAGATGTAGTACTGTTGCGTAGCCTAATTGTTGCGCAGCAGCGCTTTGCCGCTTGAGCTTACCAACCTTTCTGCATTACCACCTGTTCTTTCTCTACCTATGTTATGCCGCTTTGTCGCTGGAAATTTAGGACTCGTTAGGGTTCTGTTACGCTGATGAAGTCAATCAATACTCAGTTTTTCATTTCGACCTTACGTCTCGATTATTTTTATCCTGTTAGCATGTGATTTAATTTTGTTGGCTTAGGTAAATGATATGGGCCGTAAGTTTATGAGTCGCCAAATTATCTATTACTTAAATAGTGAATGGCGAATTGACTCATTATAAAGATGACCTGTTTGTTCGTTTTGAACAGGGATTTACTGGAAGAGCCTATTTAAGGTTCTAATTAAAGGAGTTAGCTATGTCTATCGAATCTCAAGCCGTCGAGAGTCCTACGGATGCAACGACAACTGATTTACCGATGAAGAGCAAGAAAGCAAAAAAAGCCGCCATTACCAGTGGTTTGCGCCTCAAAGACAAGTTGACCCAAGACACTCGCCGCCGAATTGAAATTCTGCACGAGCAACGCCAATTATCCAATCGTTTCGGTGTGGATATTGAAATTGACTAAAGCCATTGGCTTGTCGCTAAGTATTGGATATCACATCTAGATATTTAGCCAGCATGTACAGCTTCACGACGTCCGTCGTGGAGCTTGCTCTCTTAACTTAGTAACTTTGCTGACTCAATTCATACTCCATTATCGTGACCATCTCGCCCTTATAATCTTCATGTGAAATCATTGACCAACCCTGCGTTCGATAAAAATCGGCTTTATCTGCAGTAAACAAATAGATTTTCTGTAAACCAATCGCTCTAGCATGCTCAACGACGGCATTGACGAGCAACTTACCTAATCCTTTATGTCGATGGTCTGCATTCACATACACATTGGCGAGCCACGGGCTTAAGTCAGTTCGGCTGTCCATATCTGCGATGATTAATGAAGATGATCCCATCACTTGATTTGCCTGTTCGCAGATAAACATCTTGGGGATGGCGGCGTCAGTTAAATACTCGTTCATTTCCTCAATCAATGTAGTGACTGAAGCATCCGCAGAACTCAAATGTGCCCATGCTTGATGATGCCACTCCGCCAATTGTGGAATGTGTTGCGGGGCAGATTTTAGGTCGATAACTTTCATATAAATCTCTAGACTGATTGGTGAAAGGGATTTGAATGGGCAAATTATACCCTCTATTGGCTTGCATGAACTCAGTGGGCACAGGCCGAGTGAGTATACCGCTTAACTCGGGAGCGGCAGAAATATGCTGGCTTTAAGTCCGCCTTGTTTCGCATGGCTAAAACTGAGTTCGCCTTGATAACTGTCGACGATATCTTTGCAGATAGATAATCCTAAACCATGGCCCTGGATGCTTTCATCTAGCCGAATGCCGCGCTCAATGATAACGGACAGCGCGGCATCGGAGACGCCTTCGCCATCATCACTCACTTCTATCCCATAGCCTGTGGTTGGCACGTCCTGCTGACTAATACGGATCTCAATGTTCTTGCGGCCATGCTTGCAGGCATTATCCAGCAAGTTGCCTAAGAGTTCGAGTAAGTCATCCCGATCAAACGGCATCACTAAGCCGCTCGTGTAATGGCTATGAATAATGCGGTCTGGGTAAATGCGCTGCATCACTTGAATCAGTGGCGCTAGGTCGTCATCGAGCACAGTATAACGCCCTGGAGTGGACAGGCCGACAATCTTAGTGCGCTTAAGCTCTCTCTCGATGATGTGGTGCAGGTTTGCGAGCACTTTACTGCCCTCACTTCGCTGTTCAGGCGGAAGGCTTTCTAGGTAGGACTGCAGCCCTTGTAACGGACGTTTCATTTCGTGGGCCAAGTTACCCAAGGCATTACGGGAGCGTTGTACTCTTTGGCCCAATTGATTGACTAAGCGATCTATCTCTTCGATCAGTGGGACTATCTCGCTTGGCACTTGGTCAGGATTGATTTCTTGCCCTTGGGTGCGCATCTGCCGTATGGCTTCTGGCATCTGCTCTAAGGGTTTAAAGCCGCGTTTCAGTAGCTGATACTGCGCCATTAATAGAATAACAATCGTGAGCAACACGGCTGCGCTGGCAAAGGCTAAAAATTGCACTTGGGTTTGTTCGAGCTCGCTGATGTCTTCTGTCACCCACAGAGTAACTAATTGGTCATCTTTGATAACGGCCTGACTGAACATCAGCCAATGTTCTTTGCCGACAAACTCAGTGGCTTGGCGTTGTTCACCAGCGGTCAGCTTAAGCATGTTTACGTTATGGTCGAATAGGGAGCGTGAGCGCAGAGTTTGCTCGCCGATTTGAATTGCAAAATAATGCCCAGAATTAACCCTGTGGTACACATTGGGTAAACGGTCGGTGGTGAGCGCCCATGTGCCATCGGGATTATGATTCAGGGCGGAGATCAGGCTGTCGGCATCGTGTTGTAGACGCGAAGCGACAAAGTCTTGGGTTAATACTTGGATGCCTTGGTATAGAAAATACAGTAACAGCACCATGGCAAAGGTGAGCGTGATCAGCAGATTGCGCGTCAGATAACCCTTGAGTGAATACACGCCTTTACTCCTTGAGTCGATAACCTTGGCCGCGGCGGGTTTCGATATAATCCTTGCCTAAGCGCTGGCGCAGGCGGTTGACGTACACTTCGATGACATTGCTGTCTTTGATTTGATCTTCTTCGTAAATGCGTTCACTGAGCTCTGACTTAGAGACGATTTTGCTGGGATTGACCATTAAGTAATGCAGCAGACGATATTCAATCTTAGTCAGTTCTATCACTGCACCATCAACATTAGTGACGGCTTGTTTGTCGACATCGAGGGAGACGCCTGCATGCTGCAACACATTGTCGGCGCGGCCAAAGTGGCGGCGGATCAACACTTCGAGCCTTGCGAGTAGTTCTTCGATGTGAAAAGGCTTGCCGAGGTAATCATCGGCACCCGCCTTGAGGCCATCGACTCGCTCGTGCCAAGCATCGCGGGCGGTGAGGATCAGCACTGGCATGGCTAAGCCTTTTTGTCGCCATTGGCCGAGGACTTGTAGACCGGGTTTGCCGGGTAAACCGAGATCGAGGATCACGGCTTCGAAGTTTTCTTCTTCGCCTAAAAAGGCACCATCAATACCGTTATCGGCGTGCTCGACGGTATAACCCGCCTTGTTAAGGGCGGGAATGAGGCGCGCGACCAGATCGGTATCATCTTCAATCAATAGCAAACGCATCAGTCGACCTTTTCCTTTAGCCACTCGCCGGTTTTGGCGTCAATCTTGATTTCATACACTATGCCATCGTCACGAAGGATTTCGAGCTCGTAGATGATCCTTCCATGTTTTTGCTCGACTTCGAGATCGAGCAATCGTCCCTTTAGCCTTGATTCATAGCGTTGCATTATGGTGTCGAAGGGCAAAACCTTGCCCTCCTTAACCCACTCGACCACCTTGCTGGAAAGATCATCGTCGTGGGCATTGCAGCTTGGACTGCTAATCATCCCAACGGCCAAAGCCAGGAATATTAACGGTATCTTCATCGAATATGCCCTTCTCTGCGAGGTTGTGACAATTGCTGCATTGACTGAATGAGCCGACTTTGGGGTTATCTTGCACCATACGCCTTGGGATCTCATCGTGTTTGCGAATAAAAAATGCCTGTTCTGTGATCTTCTGCGGCCCCATTCCCGCGAGCAGTGGCGTGCTGTTTTTCATCACCTTACCATTTTGCGCCGCATGTTGAACCAGATATTCCTCAATTCTAGCAGTGACTTGAGGATCTAGACTGGCGTTGTCACCAAAGTGATTATCAAGATTTGCGGTAATGGCGCGCCACTTGTCGGCGGGTAGTAAGTTCGCGGGATAAGCCATGTGGCAGCTGCCACATTCTGCCGTATATTCCGCATTCTGTGGAATGGCGCGGGTGAGCTCGCGGCCATCGTTTGCATAGCCTGTGCCAGTTAAGGTTAGGCTGACACCGATAACGCCAATGGCTAATGCCGCAGCTGTGAGTGATGAACCTAAGAACCAGCTAATAGGGTGTGCTTGTTTAGTCATGACATCTTCCTTTTTGTGCCGTTACCTTCTGTGGAAGGTATTGAAATTAATTGATCTAATTGAATGAGTTATAAGGTCGAAATTTGGTGGTTATTGCAGGCTTAACCAGAGTAAGGCATCGCCTTTTTCCTGTGGCGTGCAGTCGCGTTTAAAGGTCCAGTTACAGTTACGGGTAAACCATTTCTCGATTTTGGCTGAGTCGGTTAACCGATCTGCGGTAATCGACGGCGCCATTGGGTCAATGGGTTTACGGGTGTTTTGGTGCATCCCCATGTCGGTGACTTTGGCGGTATGGCAACTGGCGCAGCTACGACCGTCCATGTCCTGTAACCAAAGCTTTTGTCCTGCGGCTGCGGTAAAGGGTCCAGCGCCTTGGGCTTGATAACTTTGCAGCTGCGTGCCAATACGCTCGGCGCTCAGTGGCAGGCTTTGCACTTTACTGTTGGCGGCGCTAACGCTGAGGCTAGTCAGCAGCAAGGTGGAAATCGCGACGATAGCAAGGCGACTTTTATTCGTGTGTCTGGTGAAACTGTTCATAGGGCATTCCTTTTGGGCTGGATGTCTTGTTGCTAAGCAAAATGGCTAATGGATTAATCTTCTTGTTCCACTGGGCGTTGTTTCTTGCCCGTGACCATGGCTCTGACTAAGTTTTCTTTGTGTAGCAGGCTGCTGACGATGACGCCGCCAACATGGATGACCACAAGGAACACTGTGAAGTTGGCAAAGAATTCATGGACTTCTTTTATGGCGCCTTCGGGCCAAGTGGCGAAAAAGCTTGTGGCTAATGGGCCGTGTCCGTCGGTGGCGTACAGTGCCATGCCTGAGAATCCCGTGATGGCGATGCTGGCAATCAAGGCCACTATCATCATTGCTCCAGCGGGGTTATGGCCTATGTAGTCTTTGGCTTTGCCTGTGATGAGCCCTTTGAGGTACACCAGCACTTCTTTAGGGCGAGTGATAAAGTTGCTAAAGCGCGCATAGTGGGTACCAATCACGCCCCACAGCAGACGAAACACCAGTAAAATTAAGACGCTGTAACCTGCGTAACTGTGGATGGTCATCCACTCGTCTTCGCCTTCAGTGAGGTAGGCTAAGGTGAAAAAGCCGACGAGAGACCAATGGAATATGCGGATCAACAGGTCCCAGACTTTGATGGTTTGCAGTGTGTTTGATGACATGGTGTGACGCTCCTAAGTGGGTTTAGGTGTAGGCTACTTAACCCAAACTTAAACCTCGCTTAAATTTTGAGGGGCGAACATTTATCGAATTGGTGGGGGTGAGTGGTGCGCTTGCTTGGGTGGTGAGCCTTAAATGTCAACGAAAACTCACTTGTTAACCTATTGGTATTACGGTAAATTCTGCCATCTCAACCGAGTGAAGGGATTAACTTATTTATGTCTACCGCCGTTATTCGCGCTTTCATCAGCCGCAATCCGAGTCGTAAATCCTTTTGTATTTATGCCGTTTTATTATTTTTGACCGAAGTCTTAATCGCCTTATATGCACCTGCGGGTTTTATTCGTGGTTTTGTGGGCGATGTATTGGTGGTGATCTTACTGTTTTGCATGGTGCGGGCTGTCGTTCCGGTTGCCAGCCCAGTAGAAAAGCCCCTAGCACAAAACACAGACGAGGGTATTAAACGCTTTTTTCAAACTCCTTGGCTGGCGTTTGCGGTATTGCTGTTTGCCTTTGCTATCGAGTTTGGTCAGTATTGGGGTTTAGTCGACAAGCTAGGCTTGGGCGGAAATCGCTTGGCGCGAATAGTGATAGGTAGCCATTTTGATCCACTCGATCTCGTGGCGTATTTTGTCGGTTACTTGATCTTAGTGGGCTGTTATTGGAAAAGCCGCCAGTCCTAGTATTTGAATCCGCAAGAGCCGCGTGACGTGTGTTTTCGCGGATAAGTAGGCGAGATAGGTAGACGAGATAAGTGGGGTAAGGGATGCAGCCGATAACGGGGTTTTCACTGCTAACAGAGCATGCCGATGGGTTTGAGCCTAATCCACTGAAAATGCCTCTGTATTTCAATGGTCAACCTACTCATACCTTTATTGCTGGCTTAGTGATTGAAGGCCAATATCACTGCGTTTTATCCAATAAAACCTTGGGGTATTTGGTCATCACTTCTTTCGATTGTCCCTTCGAAGAATCGACCGAGTTTAGTCTGCTTGATGAAGGGTTTAAGCTCATTGCGACAACCTCTTTGGCGCAAATGTACGATTCTTTTCTGCTTTATGCCCATTGGCCTATGACAGATAACCGACTGAGGTTGTACTATTACGGTCAGTTTGTGCTGGATTTAGTGATGACAACGGGCAGTTCTTGGTTACCTTTTCAGCCAAAACTTAAACTGGTTGAAGTTGTCGATCCCCAAAGCGATCCACAAACAGCCTCCTCTCTTGCTGAATTAGCCCAGCGTTTAGCGCGGATTGATAATATAAACTGAGTGAGGTTTGAATTAAATTCAGTTAAAAAAGAAAGGGCTATTCGCCCTTTCATGTTTATCACTTGTATCGATTACTCATGCGGAAAGTGTTATAAGCTTGCTTGCAAAGACGTTTAAAAACCTAAATAAAAGCTTCCTCACATCAGCTTGTTTGAGCCCCAAAACCTTAGAAGAAACCTAAAGGATTCACATCGTAACTCACCAAGAGATTCTTGGTATTTTGATAATGGTTGAGCATCATCTTATGGGTTTCGCGGCCAATGCCGGATTTTTTGTAACCACCAAAGGCGGCATGGGCAGGATAGGCGTGGTAACAGTTAATCCACACTCGACCAGCTTGAATGCCACGCCCCATACGTTGAGCCGTGTTCATATCACGTGTCCACACGCCAGCACCTAGGCCGTACTCAGTATCGTTCGCGATCGCTAAGGCTTCGGCTTCATCTTTAAAAGTGGTGACCGAAATGACGGGGCCGAAGATCTCTTCTTGGAAGATACGCATCTTATTGTGGCCTTTCATAATCGTCGGGCTGATATAATAACCTTCGCTTTGACCGCCATCGAGTTGGCAAAGTGTGCCGCCCAATAGTACTTCTGCACCTTCAGCCTTACCTATGGCTAAGTAACTTAAGATTTTATCGAATTGCTCTTTAGAGGCTTGAGCGCCGACTTGAGTGTCGGTATCTAAGGGATCGCCTTGCTTAATGGTTTGCGCACGGGCGAGCACTTTTTCGATAAAGCGATCAAAAATCGATTCTTGGACTAGCACCCGAGATGGGCAAGTACAGACTTCACCTTGGTTAAAGAAGGCCAGCAACATACCTTCGACGGCTTTATTTAAATATTCGTCCTCATGGTCCATCACATCGGCAAAAAACACGTTAGGCGACTTACCGCCAAGCTCAACGGTCGATGGAATTAAGGATTCGGCGGCGCATTTTAAAATGTGATAGCCAATTTCGGTGGAGCCCGTAAAGGCCAATTTAGCGATGCGTTTGCTGGTGGCCAGTGCTTGTCCCGCTTCGGCACCAAAGCCGTTGACTACGTTAAGAATACCCGCGGGTAATAGGTCTTCAATCAGTTCGAGCAAGACCAGAATCGATACCGGCGTCTGCTCCGCAGGCTTGAGTACTACACAGTTACCCGCCGCTAGCGCAGGGGCGATTTTCCATGCCGCCATCAAGAGTGGGAAGTTCCAAGGAATGATCTGGCCGACCACGCCTAAAGGCTCTGGGAAGTGATAACTGACTGTGTTGCCATCGATATCGGCGGCACTGCCTTCCTGCGCGCGGATACAACCGGCAAAGTAGCGGAAGTGATCGACGAATAAGGGCAAGTCGGCATTTAAGGTTTCACGCACCGCTTTACCGTTTTCCCAGGTTTCGGCAACGGCTAAGTATTCGAGATTTTGCTCGACGCGATCGGCAATGCGCAGTAACAGGTTTGAGCGCTCGGTGACTGAGGTTTTACCCCAAGCGTCTTTGGCTGCGTGGGCAGCATCTAATGCTAATTCAATATCTTGGGCGTCGGAGCGTGGGATTTGGCAAAAATTTTGGCCATTCACGGGTGAGCGATTGTCGAAGTATTTGCCATTGACTGGGGCGACCCATTTTCCGCCGATAAAGTTGGCGTATTTTTCTTTGAAGTTAACGATTGCGCCTGCGGTTCCGGGTTGAGCATAAATCATAGAATCATTCCTTCTTGTGGATGGCATGCTGGGCGTTGGCGATTTTTACGCTCTTGGCTTCAGCAAGGGAGTCTTGTTGATGCATCTCTGCTGGATGCCTTTTTAAATATTTTTCGTTTTGCTTTAAGCCAATCCTATTGATTGGCTTAGTGTTCTCTTATGCAACACCTGAGGCTTGCATACCAAGGGTGCATCGCAAGGAGAGTGCCAAACTGGCAGGAGTTGTACACTTGTTGTGCTAACAGTATGATGAAAAGCTAATTTTGCAGATTTGAATAAGTATGGGTACTCAGGGAGAGAAGTGTGTCCTGTGGTTACTTTGTCATTGAGTGGCACACAGCAATTGTGCCGAAACGGAACACAGCTCTGGGGAGCACGGCTATGGCAGTTAAACCGCATTTACCATCGACACAAGCGTGGTTGGCCGATTCATGGCAGCGCAGCATTGGCGCTGGCTTGTCAGAATTTCAGTTACCCCAAGATCTTAGGCTCGATGCCTGCGAACTAAAGCAGAAACATGAGCAATATCAAATGCTCATCACATTAGTGCAATCCCATGCCTTGCCTTTGTTTAATCAGTTGATGGCGCATTCTAATAGCCGACTCCTGCTCTCCGATGCCGAGGGTTATGTACTTAGGCATTGGGGCGTGAGCCGTTACTCCACAAAACTGGCGGATGTAGCTCTGGATATTGGGGTGAATTGGCTTGAGCAGCATAAGGGCACTAATGCGATAGGGACGGCGCTTACGGCCAAACAAGCGGTATCCGTGGTGGGTGAGCAGCATTTTATTCGCCAGAACCGTTTTATGAGTTGCACTGCTTGCCCGATATTTTCCCCCCAAGGTGAGATGCTCGGGGTGATTGATATCACCAGCGAGCAGCAAAGGCACACCCAGCAGACGCTGATGTTAGTGTCCAGTTTGGCGCAGCAGGTCGAGACCGCGCTTTTGTGCCATCTGCCCGATAGTCATTATCGAATCGATTTAGCAGCGCAGCCAAACCTGTTGAATTCGGGTTGGCAGGGCATAGTGATTGCCGATAGCGATGGTCGCATCGTGGGTTGTAATCCCATGGCGAAACAATTGCTTAATCATGCCAAGGTAGGCGATGCCGTCGAGCAGTACTTAGGTGATAATTGGAGCCGTGCGGGTGGCTTTAATCAGCATTTAGACTTACATCTACAGACTCAATCCTTAAATATTCCTAGCATCAAGAGTCGGGTGGCGATGAGCAATAAATCGCTCACTCAACTGGGCGTGCGGTTTCGCGATCCTCAACTTGAGCGCGCATGGCAACATGCCAATAAGGTGATCACTAAACAAATTCCGCTGTTAGTGCTTGGTGAAACCGGCGTCGGTAAAGAGCAGTTTGTTAAAAAGCTCCATGCCCAGAGTGCGCGTCGCACCAAGCCTTTAGTGGCAGTGAACTGCGCCGCATTGCCCGCTGAATTAGTCGAATCAGAACTTTTTGGTTATCAGGCAGGCGCTTTTACTGGGGCGAACCGCACTGGATTTATCGGCAAAATTCGCCAAGCCCACGGCGGTTTTTTGTTTTTAGATGAGATTGGTGAAATGCCGCTGGCGGCCCAGAGTCGTTTACTCAGAGTATTGCAAGAGCGCGAAGTGGTACCCGTTGGCAGTAATCAAAGTTTTAAAGTCGACATCCAAATCATTGCCGCGACCCATATGGATTTAGAGCAACAAGTGGCGCAGGGGCTGTTTCGGCAGGATTTATTCTATCGATTAAATGGTCTGCAGGTACGTTTACCAGCGCTGCGTGAGCGGCAGGATATCGAGCGCATTATCCATAAATTGCATCGTAAACATCGTATCGCCGCGCAGGATATCTGCCCAGAACTGTTAGGGAAAATGATGCAATACGACTGGCCGGGGAATTTGCGTGAGCTGGATAACCTCATGCAAGTCGCTTGCTTGATGGCAGAAGGAGACAATACCCTCAATTGGCAACATTTACCCGATTATCTGGCGGCCAGACTCACATGCGAGCCATTAAAAGGAGACCTGTTACAAGCTGCATCTTTATGTGATGAATTTAAAGAGGTAAGCCGTCAACGTTCTGCATCACCCCTGCTAAGTGGTAAGTTCGCTGTGGAGCCGAATGTCACAAAGGTTCAATCGGATTCCCTAAATGAAGCGATTTATAGCAATGTGTTGCAGGCATACCAAGCCTGTAATGGCAATGTGAGCCAATGCGCTAAGCGTTTAGGGATCAGCCGTAATGCCTTGTACCGGCGATTAAAACAGATGGGGCTTAAGGATTAATATTAGCTTACGGCTCTTGTTACGAAGCTCAATCAATCGCCAAATATCTCTTAATCACCCACGTTTATCCACTTCGCAATAGACTAAAACCGAGAGGTTTTAGTCCACAATCTTTAGCTTCAGTATCTGACAATGTGACTTTTTGTTGTTGCCAATTTATGTCTAATAGGTTTTATTGATTCGTATAATCGATAAAGATCGTTTCTTCTAATTACAAATTCAGAACTATACTGCGGGCAGGCAGAAAAGAGCTTGGCGTTATGCATAGAAGAGGAACTGTTATGCATCTTACTAAAAGCCTTTTAATTATTTCTATGGGTCTGACATTGAATGTACAGGCTCAAACTTTACCAACAAATACCCTGACACGTGACAATGGTGCACCTGTGGGTGATAACCAAAACTCGACCACCGCGGGCAGTAATGGCAGCGTGTTATTGCAAGATGTACAGCTTATCCAGAAGCTACAACGCTTTGCCCGTGAACGTATTCCTGAGCGTGTCGTCCACGCCAGAGGCACTGGTGTACATGGTGAGTTTGTATCGAGTGGCGATTTTAGTAACCTAACCCAAGCGGCACCCTTTGCACAAAAAGGTAAAGTGACGCCCGTATTTGTGCGCTTTTCTACCGTGATCCACTCGAAAGGTTCGCCAGAAACGCTGCGTGATCCCCGAGGGTTTGCGACCAAATTTTATTCGGACCAAGGTAACTGGGACTTAGTGGGTAATAACTTACCCGTATTCTTCATTCGCGATGCGATCAAGTTTCCTGACATGGTGCATTCACTCAAACCATCGCCAGTGACCAATATGCAAGATCCGAATCGTTTCTTCGATTTTTTCAGTCACGAAGCGGGTTCAACCCATATGTTGACTCAGGTTTACAGTAACTTAGGTGTACCTGCCAGTTATCGTGAAATGGACGGTTTCGGTGTGCATGCGTACAAATTTGTGAATCGAGATAACCAAGTTAAATACGTGAAATTTAACTGGAAGAGTCTGCAAGGTGTTAAAGGCTTACGTCCCGATGAAGTGGTTAAAGTCCAAGGGCAAAACTTTAACCATTTAACTGATGATCTTTATAGTGAGATCAACAAGGGTAACTATCCTAAGTGGGATCTGTACGTTCAATTACTCGACCCGACTGAGCTTAATAAGTTTGATTACAACCCGTTAGATGCCACTAAGGTGTGGCTAGATGTGCCAGAACAAAAAGTGGGCACTATGACGCTGAACCGCATGCCTGCAAACTTCTTCCAAGAGACTGAGCAAGCGGCATTTGCGCCATCGAATTTGATCCCAGGGATTGAGCCTTCGGAAGACAGATTACTGCAAGGCCGCATGTTCTCCTACGCCGATACTCAGCTGTATCGACTCGGCGCGAATTTGTCGCAATTGCCGATTAATAAACCCTTAGTGGCGGTGGCAAACCACAACCAAGAAGGTGCGGGCAATATGGGGCATACCCAGTCCGATGTGAACTATCAACCGAGCGTACATTTAGCCTTGGCCGAAGATAATCGTTATCGTGCGGTAACAACTGCGCTGACGGGGACTGTGCAACAGACGGCTATTAGCAAGCAGGATAACTTTAGCCAAGCGGGCGTCTTTTATCGCAGCTTGAGCAAGCAAGATAGAGCAGATCTGATCACTAACTTGGCCGGTGACTTAGGCAAAGTGAACGATACCAATGTGAAACATCAGATGCTCAGTCACTTTTATCGTGCAGACCCAGAGTTTGGTGAGCGTTTAACCAAGGCCGTAAAGGGTGATCTGGCTGACGTTAAACAGCGTTCAATCTGATGTTGTTATTTTTTAGGACTGTTTTGGTCGCAGAGATTTGCGCGTTAACAGTCCGAACCCAGTAAGTCCCGCAAGACGTAAACAAGCTCTTTTCTGCCCAGTTTAAGAGGGCGTCTTGCGGGCATTTCGTCACATCTTATTGTTTAAATCTCTATTTTAGCTGTGCTGGGAGCCATTGATGAAACACACTATTGCTATCTTATTATTGATTATTGTGGCCCTGAGTATGTCGGTGGCAATGGGGGCAGGTTCGGCTCAGACACCCGCAACTGTGAGTCAAACGGACGAGCCCGATACCGCACAAGTACAATTGCTGGTGGACTATTTTTTTGCAGCAGCGCGTACCGGCGATATCACAGTGCTTGAGCATTTTCTCGATGCGGGCTTCCCTATTGATCAGAGAAATAGTCAAACCTATACCGCGCTAATGGTGGCGGCTTATAACGGCCAAGAGGCTGTAACGGATTTATTGCTTGAGCATGGTGCTAATGCTTGTTTGCAAGATAAGCGTGGTAATACGGCAATGATGGGCGCTGTGATTAAGGCCGAATTCAATATCGTAAAGCGGCTATACGCGAAAGAATGCGATGCGAGCCTAACGAATAATGCCGGAATGACCTTGACTGAGTTTGCCCGCTACTGGGGTCAAAGTGGCGCTTTACAGCAGGCGAGTTTAAAGCAATAAAGACGCTAGATCTTGCCATCTCTTGCGCTCGATCACTCTGGGTCATTATCTTTAATCTGTTTAGATCTCAGCATTTACTATTAGCAATAAGTCTGCTTGTTAATGATGTCTATGCCTTTTATGGTAACTTTTTGAATATCGTTTAATACGGTTTGGCCTTCGGAGAGCGATTTATGTTTGATGCCTTACTACTGACGCAAGAAGATAAACGTACGTTTGCTCAAGTTTCACAAATCACAGACGCTGATTTACCAGAAGGGGAAGTCTTGGTTGATGTCGCCTATTCCTCGCTGAATTATAAAGATGGTTTAGCTGTGACGGGTGCTGGCAAAATCATTCGCCAGTTTCCTATGGTACCAGGCATCGATTTTGCGGGCGTGGTGCGCGAATCGACGGATGCAAGATACCAAGTTGGCGATCAGGTGATTTTGACGGGCTGGGGCGTGGGCGAAAACCACTGGGGTGGTATGGCGCAAAAAGCGCGAGTTAAAGCCGACTGGCTGGTGCCCATGCCGCAAGGTTGTGATGCCGCTAAATCCATGATGATAGGCACGGCTGGGCTTACGGCTATGTTGTGCGTGCAAGCGCTGCAACAGGCTGGGATAACACCGCAAAGTGGGGATATTCTTGTCACAGGTGCCAGTGGTGGTGTGGGTTCTGTGGCGGTAACTTTGCTCGCCAATGCTGGCTATCGTGTGGTCGCCTGCAGTGGTCGAGTTGAACAGAATGCGCCTTTATTGAAGGAGCTTGGTGCTGCAGAAGTGATTGATCGCAGTGAGCTTGAACAAGATGCTAAGCCGCTTGAGGCGCAGCTCTGGGCGGGTGTGGTCGATACCGTTGGCAACAAGATCCTTGCCAAAGCATTAGCGCAAATGCAGTACGGTGGCGCCGCCGCTATCTGTGGTTTAGCGGGAGGTTTTGCATTACCAACAACCGTTATGCCGTTTATTTTACGGGGTGTGAGCCTACTGGGAATCGACTCCGTTTCTTGTCCATTCGAGAAACGAAAAGCGGCGTGGGAAGCTGTGATTAAAGCACTACCCGAACATTTTTATCAGCAAGCTTGCCAGCAGATATCATTGGCAGAGGTGCCTGATTTCGCGAATAAAATTATCCAAGGTCAAGTTACCGGACGTGTATTAGTTAAGCTATAATCTCGTTTTCTACGTTTTAACACAATGGCAACACTGAGGTGTTGCCAATTACGATTAATTAGTTCAGCCTCCTGTACTGGTTCTTCATATCGGCTATTTCGGCAGTGTAATCGTCACTTTAAGGCCCGTTGGTATACGGTTCTCGGCTTTAATCTTACCTTTGTGGGCGGTAATCGCCGCTTCAGTGATTGCCAGCCCAAGTCCCCAGCCGCCGCTTTCTCTTTGTCGTGCCGAGTCGGGGCGGTAGAAAGGTTTAAAAATGGCATCGAGTTCGGCGGCATCTATGCCTGGACCATCGTCTTTTATGGTAACTTGTACTTGATCAGCTGTCGCACTCGCCTGTAGGTGTATGTCGCTTGCGGCATAACGGATCGCGTTACGCAGCAGGTTTTCAATCGCGCGGGAAAGTGATTTAGGAAAATGCGCTAACTCAATTTCTTCATCGATATCGATAGTAATGCTTTTACCTTGCTGTTCTGCTTCAAATTCCGCATCGTCTAAAACTTGGCTCAGGGATTCTGCCAAGCCTAAATGTACCTTAGTTTCGTTAGTGCTGAGCTTGACCCGCGAGAGCTCTAACAATTCACTGATAAGCTTTTCGAGTTGCTCAGCTTCATAACCTATGCGTTCCGTTTCGGTGGTCTGCTGACCTTTTTTACGGGCGAGGGCTAGGGATAACTGTAGCCGCGTCAATGGGGTGCGTAGTTCATGGGAAATATCCCCCATGAGCCGCTGCTGATTATTAACCATAGCTTCGATGGAGTCGGCCATGCTGTTAAAAGCCGTGGCGAGCTGACCAATTTCATCGTTGCGCTGAGTGGTGGACTTATCGACTCGGTGACTTAAGTCACCCTCAGCGAGGGCATTAGCACTCTTTTTAAGTGAATTTAATGCCTTACCTAAATGCCACGCGAGCAAGCCACATAATAATCCCGAAAGGAAAATCGCCAGACTTAAGGTTAATAACTTATTTTCGGCGAAGAAAAAGAACCAAGGCCGTGGATGGTTATCCGGTAGGCGGCCATAAAGTGAATAGGTTTCAGCGCCCAGATTAAATTGATAGGGACCAAACACCAGCTCATCTTTAAACTGATGGCTAATTGGTTGTTTTTCTTCATCTGCCATCAGCATAAAGCTACGTACACCGCGACTCACCCTGTGGGTGTTGATCACTTGGCCCTGGCTGTTGACGAGATAAACTCGTAGTGGCTTGCCTTCCATGTCTCGATGTCTTTCCCAGCGACGAAGAAAATCGGATTCTAGTAAGGCGGGGTTTTCTTGAATGCGCTTAGCTATAGTCGATAGGACTTTTTCAAGGTGAGGTGGCAGTGGCGCACGGTCGTGATTTTGTTGCAGCAATGGTAACAGACCCACTAAGGCAATGATTAACGAGCTGCAAAGCCAAAATCCGAGCAATAATTTGATAAATAAACGATTAGGCACAGTCGATACCGCCGTTATGGAAGCCAAATATAACCTTTGCCACGGATGGTTTTCACCCTTGGCCGACCATCGCTACGCTCGGGGAGTTTTTTACGTAGATTCGATAAATGCATGTCTAAGCTGCGATCGAAGGGCATGAGTTTTTTGCCGAGCACTTTCTCGTTTAACTCTTCCTTGTTCATCAACTCTCCAGCGTGCAGTGCTAGGGTGTGCAGCAGAGTGAATTCAGTGCCTGTGAGTATGATTAATTGTTCATTACAGTAAGCTTCTTGGCGCGATGGATCTAAGCGTAGATCGCCAAACTCTTGGGCGGGCGCGGCATGGATTTCTTGGGTTGTTAAGTTCGAACGACGAATAATGGCGCGGATACGGGCGATTAACTCTCTGTCATTAAACGGCTTTGGCAGATAATCATCGGCGCCGATTTCAAGCCCAACTACGCGATCGATTTCATCGCCGCGAGCGGTCAGCATTAATACTGGGGTTTGTTTATGTTGGCGCAGTGCGCGTAGCACTTCAAAACCGTTTAATTTAGGTAGCATGACATCGAGTAGGATCAGATCGTAATCTGCGGTCAGTGCCAGATCTAAACCTTGTTTACCGTCGTAGGCCAAGGTTAATTGAAACCCTTCTAACTCGAGCAGTTGCCCTAGTAGCTCAGATAACCCCAGATCGTCATCGATTAATAATATCCGACTCATACTGTTCCTTAATCTCTGTAATGTGGCCTCATGTGCCTGTTTATCATAGACACTTTTAGCGCTTTGGCTGAGTATACCTGTTTTGATGTCAATTGCTGTGTAGCAATGTAAGCCAAAGTAAAGAATAGAGTTATTGCCGCAACTTTACAGTGATTTACTCAGGCAACGCCCTCACTTACATATAGGGGTTTAGACTGGAAGGGTCGAAAGTGATTCGGCTTAAAAGGGTCGTCACTGTGTCTTATTACTTGCCATATTAAAGTTGAACCATCGAGGTTAACACTATGAAAACATTATCACCTTTGAAAGCGAGCCTGTTTGCCATTCTAGCGAGTTCTGCGGTTTTCGCGACGGCAGTTAATGCTGCACCTAAGGATGCTGGCTGCGACTTCTCTAAATCTGAATTCCATAAAGGCGACCGCATGGAACATGGCGGCCGACATATGGACCACGGTGGCATGCATCGTATGTTTGAAGGGCTCGATTTAACGGATGCCCAGAAAGCTGACGTCAAAAAGTTGTTTGCCGATCAGAAAGCCACGCGCGCTGATAATCGTCCAACGAAAGAGGAACGTTTGGCACATCGCACTGAGATGCAGGCCTTAATTACCGCGCCTAGTTTTGATGAAACACAAGCAAAGGCACTGATGAGTGCGCAGCAAGAGCAGCGTCAAACTCAAGCCATTGAACGTATGAAGCTGCATAATCAAATATTTAATCTGCTGACACCAGAGCAGCAAGCTAAGTTTAAAGCGCGATTTGAAGCACAAGCTGGTAAAGAACCTCGCGGTTAAGCGTCTTAGCTGATATACAATAGGGTCATAGCTTCCCAAGATAGATCCCTTATGACTCAAACTTCCCAATACGATTTTTGGGTCAAACTGGCTAGCCGCGCTTCCGTGGCTACCGCTTTGATCCTTATTCTTATCAAGATGTTCGCTTGGCTTTATTCCGGCTCTGCCAGTATGTTGGCATCTTTGACGGATTCCTTTGCCGATGCTCTCGCTTCTATTATCAATTTTATTGCCATTCGTTACGCGCTTGTGCCGCCGGATCATGACCACAGATATGGCCATGGTAAGGCTGAGCCGTTAGCGTCTCTAGCGCAATCTGCCTTTATTATGGGCTCCGCATTTTTATTACTTTTCTATGGTGGCGAGCGTCTATTAACACCTGTTCCGGTTGAAAATGCCACCATAGGTGTAGTTGTTTCTATCATAGCGATTGTGATGACGTTAGCTTTAGTCATGTTGCAGAAACGCGCATTAGCGGCGACAAAAAGTACTGTGGTTGAAGCTGATTCGCTGCACTATAAATCAGATTTATTCCTTAATGGTGCGGTATTGTTGGCACTAGTATTAGCGCAATACGGTTGGTGGTGGGCTGACGGTTTATTTGCGGTAATGATTGCATTTTATATTGGTCATCAAGCCTTTGGCTTAGGTTATCGCTCAATTCAAGCCTTGTTAGACAGAGAGCTAGACGAAGAAACTCGCCAGCAAATCACGCAAATCGCGATGGAAGATCCACGGGTGCAAGGGCTGCATGATTTACGCACTCGTCAAGCAGGCAAAACTGTTTTTATTCAATTTCATTTAGAACTCGATGGCAATTTGAGTTTGAATGAAGCCCACAGTATTGCTGATACAACAGGGATAAGAGTCAAAGCCGCCTTCGAAGATGCTGAGGTGATTATTCACCAAGATCCGGTTAAACCTGATGTAAACGAAACATAAATTAAGGGCAAGCTATGGCATGGATGCAGAAGCAAAGTCACAGATGGGATCATTCCACTCGATTGATATGTTTGGATGTGAGAAGTCGTTCCCTCATCCGTTGGCTATATGCAAGTTTTATAGGATTGTTGCGGGTGCTAAGTTAAAATCGTTAGTTGTTTCAATTTAAAAAATAATACTTACAGTAAATGTGGTTTTGTTACATAACGAATAACGATAACTTCCATTTTCCGACTCAAGCTGAATCAATGCTGTATGATTTGTATTTTGATAATTTAAACCATGACACTTCTGAATTGCTTATTGTAATATCCGCGCCATCTAATACTTTCGTTAAATCATTAGGGAATTATGATGAATAAATTATCAATTGTTGCTATCTCTTTATTATCAGCATTAGCGGCCACTCAAGTCTCTGCAGCAACCGACACTACTGGATTTTATGTGGGTGGTGCATTAAATAGAGTCACAGCTGATGCTTTTGATGGTTCAGAAACCGGTACTGGTGTAGGCGTATACGGTGGCTATAACTTCAATGAGTGGTTTGGTTTAGAAGCTAACCTGTTTGCTACTGGTGACTTAGGCGATAAGGATGTTGATATTAGTGCAGGTGCATTAAGCTTCACACCTAAATTTACTGCACAAATTAATGATATTTTTTCTGCCTATGCCAAAGTGGGTATCGCATCTATGGCTGTGAATGTTGATGGCTATGGTTACGATGAAGACTTTACTGGTTTTGGTTGGACTTACGGTGTAGGCGTTAATGCCGCCGTAACAGAACACTTAAATATCCGTGTAAGCTATGATGTCACTACGGGCGATTTAGATGCAGACCGTAGCTATTTAGGATTAAAAGATATAGACACTGATATTAAGCAATTCGCTGTAGGTGTGCATTATCAATTCTAATTTTTTTAGATTTGGCATATTTAATTCATGCCAATGAAAATGAAATGAATTTCAAATTAAAAGGGATGTGAAGATATCCCTTTTTATTGTTTGATTATGAATAAGCTTGTATTGATATAACGAGTAGTAACGTTATTTTATCTACTCAATCCATCGACAGTTCTTTTAATTTCCGCGTTAAGGTATTTCGTCCCCAGCCTAAACGTTTCGCCGCTTCCTGTTTATGGCCTTGAGTATGGCGCAGCGCAGTTTCTAACAGTATGCGTTCGAATGCGGGCTGCACCTCAGTTAACAGATCGCTGTTTCCTTCCGAGAGTTTTTGGTCTATCCACTCAGTCAGTGCCGATTGCCAATCTTGGCTGCCTTTTGCCGTGTGGGTGACACTCACAGGGTCTTTCAGTAATTCTGGCGGTAAATCTTGGGGTAAAATTTCTTGCCCCGATGCCATTACGGTTAACCAACGACAGGTGTTTTCGAGTTGTCGGACATTACCGGGCCAAGGTAATTGGGAGAGTTTTACCGCAGTCTCCTTGGTCATGATCTTAGTTTCCACGCCAATTTCCTTTGCTGCAGAGGCGAGGAAATGGGTAGCGAGCTGGGGAATGTCCTCCCGTCTTTGTGATAGTGGCGGCAAGTGCACGCGGATCACGTTGAGGCGATGGAACAAGTCCTCTCTAAAGCCACCTTTTTGTACTAATAATTCAAGATCTTGGTGGGTCGCCGCTATGATACGCACATCGACTTGTACCGCATTATGACCTCCGACGCGGTAGAATTGGCCATCGGCGAGCACTCTGAGTAACCGTGTTTGTACGTCTAACGGCATATCGCCGATTTCATCTAAAAAGAGCGTGCCACCGTTTGCTTGTTCGAAGCGACCTTGGCGCACATTGGCTGCGCCAGTGAAGGCACCTTTTTCGTGGCCGAATAGCTCAGATTCGATTAAATCCTTAGGGATCGCAGCCATGTTCAGCGCGATAAACGGTTTATCTTTACGTGGGCTGTGTTTGTGTAACGCGCCAGCCACTAACTCTTTACCCGTCCCAGATTGGCCATTGATCAGCACGCTGATTGATGATCGTGAAAGCCTGCCTATGGCGCGAAACACTTCCTGCATCGCTGGCGCTTCACCTATGATTTCGGGTGTTTTGACTTGGGCTTCCTGCGCGGGTGCAGGGCTCTGTTCAGTGGCATGGGTAAGTGCGCGCTCAACCAGAGAGATAGCCTCATCGATGTCGAAGGGTTTAGGCAGATACTCAAATGCGCCCGCTTGATAGGCACTCACTGCACTGTCTAAGTCTGAGTGCGCTGTCATAATGATCACGGGAATATGGGGATAATGCACTTGCAATCGTTCGAGCAGGCTTAAACCATCCGTGCCGGGCATACGGATGTCTGACACTATCACGTGCGGTTGCGATATTTCTAATGCCTGCCACAGGGATTCGGCGGCGGCAAAGCTGGCGGTGCTGAGCTTAGCACCTTGCAGTGCCTTTTCGAGTACCCAGCGTATCGAGCTGTCATCGTCGAGGATCCACACTTGTTCACTAATTCGCATCTTGCTTCCTCATACGGTATGGGTAGGTACAGTCGAAATTATTTAGCGCTTAAAATTGGTAATGAAATGATAAATTCTGTGTGCCCAGCGCTGGAGAGGCAATCGATCCTTCCCGAGTGTAAACGGGCAATATTATGGGCAATCGAGAGGCCTAAACCTGAACCTTGCTCACGGCTTGTCACCATGGGATAAAATAATGTGTCCATTAGCTCAGGCGGTATACCGGGGCCGTTGTCGATAATCGATAGGGTTAACACTAGCTTGTGGCGCTGTGAACCTATGGTGACTTGGTGTTGAGTGCGAGTGCGGATCAAAATCTCGCCCCCCGTATGCTCAAGCGCCTGCACCGCATTTTGTAAAATGTTCAGCACAGCTTGCTGCATTTGGTCAGGATCCATCTCGATATCGGGAATGGATGGATCGTAATCCCGTTTGAGCTGAATGTTAGCGGGCAGCGCCATTTCAACTAACTTATAGACCTTTTGCACCACTTGATGGATGTTGTGCAGACTGTGCTGTGTCGGCCTTTGGGGGCCGAGCAGACGGTCCACTAAATTACGCAGCCGATCGGCCTGCTCTATGATGAGCGTAGTGAATTCCTTCAGCGCCGGATCATCCAGCTCCCGCGATAATAGCTGCGCCGCACCGCGAAGGCCGCCTAAAGGATTCTTGATTTCATGGGCTAAGTTGCGCACCAAAAACTGCGCCGCTTGTTGCTGTGCATCTTGACTCAGTTGCTGATGAATGCGTCTTTGTTGGTCGACTTGGCGCAGTTCGAGCAGGCTGAGCTCTGCCTCATCATCGAGGGGAATAAGGGTTAAATCAACGGTATGATGTTGGCCATCGAGCGTGACTAGTGCTGCCGTATTGACCGTTAAGCCTTGGCCGGCTGTTACTGCATCCATTAATAGCTTGGCGTCGACACCGAGGATTTGATAATGCTCAGGCAAAGTTTGTTCTACGAGTCTATGGCTACCAACACCTAATAATTGCTCTGCTGCTGCGTTGGCATAACAAGGCTTGAGATCCTTATCTATGACAAGTACAGCGGTAACTAAATGATTGAGCAGTGTCTCTTTATCCATCGACCGTTCCTAGAAATAGGGTTGCACCACTATGGTGCACCAATCTGGTGCAAGCTGCAACTTGTCTTCATCAAACGGTTTAGTCAGGAGGAGTTAAGCTAACTTCATGTATTTAAAGTTTTTATACTAACTTTTACTATACAAATAGTGACATTAACGCTTAGCTGCTTGATGAAGAAATATCTTTCTTGGTGAACTTGATGCAAAGACTTTGCCGTTTTGAGTCAAAGCGTCAACGACTAAGGTATGTTCACCTCGGTCGATGTTTTTGAGTTTGAAGGTACCGCCAATTTGCGGCTGACCTATGGGGTTGCCATCGAGCTTTAGGGCCATCAAATACTGACTTTTTAGCTCTGGGGTGATAGTCGCAACGACGTCGAAATCGCCATTGTTATCTCTGACGGTTTCCTCTTCGGTCGGAGAGGTAATATTGACTTGATATTGAATAGATTCAATTGCTTGATTTGAGCTGTTTAAGTCTGTTTTGGGCAGAGGAAGGGCAATTTGATTTAAGGTCTTATCTTTTAGCTCAACGACTTGGGCATTTGGCTGCGGCTCATCGGAGTAATGGACTTTGCCATCTTTATCGACCCATTTATAAACAGTCGCTTGCGCTAACATGCTAAATAGCACTAAGCCGATGAGTGTGAGTGAACGCATGCTAAAGTCCCTGTAGCCTTGAGATAGAGTTAATCAAGATTAGTCTCTTTTACATCAAAAATCATGGTGTTTGTTGCGCTAAGTGGTTAAGGACGTCACCACAGAGAAGGTATAAAGTCGACAGAAAATGTGGAGGCAGAAACAGGGGTTAGTTAAAGTGGGTTAAGCTCGGGCACTAACATGTGCCCGAATTCTATCCATCAATTAAAGGCTTGCATCGAGTTGTTTCTCGATCTCACTCGCTTTGACCCAAGCGGCATGTTGGGATAATTGAGTGGCATAGCGTTCAATGTGTTCAAATTTCGCGAGATCGCCACTGTTCGCCAGTAGCTCTACCACGAAGGACATCATGATATCCGCACCCGTGAGCTTGTCTGCAACAAGATAGGTTTTATCGGCCAACATATCATTGAAGTAATGGCTTATCTTACTGACTTCTATAGCAGCATAACCTTCAAGGAAATTGGTTTTACAACCGTCCTTTTGCACGAACATACGCAGTAACAAAGGCAGTATGGCTGAGCTTTCGGCAAAGTGTAGCCATTGCAGATAACTGACATAGTCTGCGCTGTCTCTGGCGGGGGCTAAGATATCCGCCGCATATTTTTCAATAAGATATTCGGTGATCGCACCCGATTCGGCTATCACTTGACCGTCCATTTCGATAACGGGTGATTTGCCTAACGGATGAATTTGTTTAAGTTCGGGTGGCGCGAGAAAAGTCTGGCTATCACGTTGATAACTCTTAATTTCATAGGGTTGACCGAGTTCCTCTAGCAACCAGATGATACGTTTAGAGCGTGATTTATTGAGATGGTGCAAGGTGATCATGGGCTTTCCTTTGGACAGTGAGAGTACATTTTGGCTGTCGCACTATTATGGTGCGACAGCTCTTTTTAAC
The DNA here is from genome assembly GCF_025653985.1 of Shewanella sp. SM69. Classification (NCBI taxonomy): domain Bacteria; kingdom Pseudomonadati; phylum Pseudomonadota; class Gammaproteobacteria; order Alteromonadales; family Shewanellaceae; genus Shewanella; species Shewanella sp. SM69. The sequence continues at coordinate 59,857 of NZ_JAKKRV010000015.1, read as the reverse complement.
GTATTTAGCACACTTGTGCGCCTGTCTTTGTTCATTTCAAGCTGAGCGTCGCGTATTTATCGCTTAGCCTCTCGCGTTCAATTGCGCAACTATGGTTTCGGCTACGGCTTCGGATGATCCCGGATTTTGGCCTGTGATCAAATGGCCATCTGCGACGACAAAGCTTGTCCAGTCATCACCTTTGACATAATTGCCACCATTTTTCTGCAGCATGTCTTCAACCAAAAATGGCACGACATGAGTGAGTTGCACGGCTTCTTCTTCAGAGTTGCTGAAACCGGTAACACGCTTGCCGCCGACCAATGGCTTGCCATCACTGGTTTTAGGGTGCAGCAATGCAGCAGGCGCATGACATACGAGCCCTAGGGGTTTATTGGCTTGATAAAACTGTTCAATCAAGACGATAGAATGTTTATCTTCGGCAAGATCCCACAGTGGACCGTGGCCGCCTGGATAAAAAACCGCATCATAATCGGCTGCATTGATTTCACTTAAGCGAGTGGTATTCGCTAGCAGTGCTTGAGTCTCAGGATCTTTGCTAAAGCGCGCAGTAGCTTCGGTCTGAAAGTCTGGCTCATCACTTTTTGGATCGAGTGGTGGTTGACCGCCCAGTGGCGAGGCTAAGGTAATGTCAAAACTTTTATCTTTAAAAACATAAAAAGGTGAGGCAAATTCTTCGAGCCAAAAGCCGGTTTTTAAACCCGTATCACCGAGTTTATCGTGCGACGTGAGTACCATTAATATATTCATTTTCATACATTTACCTAAGTTGCTCACATCAATACGTGTGAGCTTTGGGTTTAGTTCATTTGACGTTATAGGGCTAAGGTCAAAATGTTACGGCTCATGGTTGGGTCAATGTTGCCATGTTCGCCGAGTGCCACCATGCCATGCAGTTCAAGCTGTTTCACTACGTGATCAACGTGGCTGGCATCGAGATCATAGGCAGATAAATGTGTCGGTATGCCCATGGCTTCGAAGAAAGCCTTGGTTTTTGCGATAGCGGCGTCGATACGCTCGTCATCTGTACCTGTGTTGATGTGCCACACACGGTCGGCGTACTGGAGTAGCTTTTCGCGTTTAGCCTCTTTTGTACATTGCAACAGGGCTGGCAATACGATTGCCAATGTACGCGCATGGTCGATATCGTAAAGTGCAGTTAGTTCATGGCCTATCATATGAGTTGCCCAGTCGTGGGGAACACCGACGCCAATCGTGCCGTTGAGTGCCATAGTGGCAACCCACATTAAGTTAGCGCGAATGTCGTAATCTTCGGGTTTAACTAGCACTTGTGGACCAAGCTCAATCAAGGTTTGTAAAAGACCTTCGGCAAATCTGTCCTGCACGGCGGCGTTAACGGGGTAAGTTAAGTATTGCTCTGTGATATGTACAAAAGCATCGACAACACCGTTGGCCACTTGGCGCTCCGGTAGGGTGAAGGTTTTAGTCGGATCGAGTATTGAGAATTGTGGATAAACCAAATCATTACGGAATGGCAGTTTAGCCTGTAGTGATTTACGGGTTACTACGCTGGCGTTGTTCATTTCGGAACCGGTCGCAGGTAAGGTTAACACTGAGCCAAAAGGCATAGCTTGAGTCACATTGGCGCCCCAGCTAGTGAGAATGTCCCAAGGTTCACCTTCAAATACCGCTGCAGCGGCAACAAATTTAGTGCCATCGATAACCGAACCACCGCCAACCGCGAGGAGGAAGTCGATATTCTGCTCACGCACTTGGGCGACGGCTTTCATTAAGGTTTCATAGGTTGGGTTTGGCTCAATGCCATCGAACTCGACAACGAAACGATTACCCAATGATTGTTTAACTTCGTCTAACGTGCCTGTTTTTCTAGCACTGCTGCCGCCAAAGAGGAGCATCACTTTAGCATCGCTCGGTACTAGAGAATCAATTTCGGCGATAGTGTCTTTACCAAAACGGATACGGGTCGGGTTGTAATAGTTAAAATTTAGCATGGATGATGTTATTCCTATTATTACTTTAAATGAGCAGCGTTAATTGAGCTGCATTAATTAATAGCCCGTTAAATTAGTAGACCAGTCGTCTAATTTTGGGGCGTGAAAATGTATTCTTTAAAAATCTGGGCTGATCGATATCAGCAAATATTAGTTTTGAGTCGGTATTAGGTTAAAGGGCCGTTTTAGGCGTTAAAATGGATTCAGTCGTTACGAGTGCACGTTCGAGTGCCGCAGGGCTGTGGCCCAACTTGTTCATTAAGCTGGCGCCTAACCACATGTGATACAGCATTTCAGCGGTTGATTGCGGATCTTGCTGGGCGATTGATCTATCGGTTATGCCCACTTGAACACAAGTCGTTAACCTCTCTATGATACCGGCGGAACCTTTAAGTAAGGCAACACGCATGGCTTCGGATAAATCGGCCACTTCGGCGCTGAGTTTCACGACCAGACACTTTTGATCTACGCAGCCATCGGCTTGTACGTGCAACCATTGTTGCCAGTATTGCATCAAGCGTTGATGGCCTGTCAGTGTCGAGTCATTGAATAATGCGTCTAAATCTAATTGATATTTTTCAAAATAATCAGTAATAAGCGCTTCGCCAAATTGTTCTTTGGATTTGAAGTAGTGATAAAACGAGCCTTTAGGCACTTCGGCCGCCTGCAGCAGTAGGGATAAGCCGACGCTGGAGAAGCCTTTGCGTACGATCAGCTTGTAGCCGATGTCGAGAATGTGCTGGCGAGTGGATTGAGTTTCAATTTTCATGGGGTTTAGGATAAGTCAAATTAGACCGGTCGTCTAGTGTTGTTTTTGTCGGCGATTTCAACACATTCGATTTAGTATGCTTTGCATTGTGAGTTTTACGCTGCCTTGAGCTAGGTTAATAAAATTGCCAAATTGATAAGTGTATTATTTATAAGGTATTTTGATGGTGAAGTGGTCGGGTGGATAACATACTCACAGTGCTGAGATAAACCGTCACTGTGAGTATTCGATTCACGATTGATATGAAATATTAATCGTACTGCCACTCAATCGAGATGATTAGAGGTAGCTACAGCAATATTCGGCAATGGCAGTATTGCGGATTTTAAAGCTAACATTCGCAGCCAGCTCAAATTGAGTGCCTTCGCTAAATTCTTGCCAAGTCGTTGTTTCTGGAAGTAACACCTCAAAACGGCCGCTAGTCACTTCCATTATTTCGCCTTGGGAGGTTGAGAACTCATATTCCCCTGGTAATACAACACCTAAGGTTTGCTTGCTGCCATCGGCAAAAAATACGCTACGGCTAGCCACTTTGCCATCAAAGTAGATGTTGGCTTTTTTAGATACTGACATTTGCTCGAGTAAACTCATTATTAATCCTCTATAAATTGGCTTGAGATGAATTTATATGCATATTTAATAAATTTCAATGCATCATTTGTCGCATGGATGTGCGCATTCAATATAAGTTGATGCTAACGTTCGGTTTATTGCTTATTTCCCACTATATCATTTTGTTTGAAATGGTCGGCATGGCGTGGTTGTCATTTAAAGTTATTAATCATTTTTCTACTTAAAAATAATGAGTTGTTGGAATTTTAGTGAACTTTTGATGAAAATAGTCGGCACCGCTTTGTTTAGCTGAGATTCTTCTCCTATAGTTTTAAGGCAGGTTTAATTCTGCAAAGATTGAAGGAATGGAATTCGACGCGCGACAAGGAGTCTCACCATGGGTTTTACTCGTAAAATTCAGCTTATCAGTTTATTGATTGTCCTATTACCCCTCATATTTGCCACCGCAATAGTGACTTACATTGCTCGCGATGAATTGTTTGCCGAGGCTCAGTCTCGTTTAGTGGCTGTGCGTGAGATCAAGCAACGGCAGATTGTTGGCATGTTTCAGGACTTTTCCGATAACCTGCAGGCCGTCAGCGCCGTAATTGCCAGCCAAAAAAGCCTCGATACTCTTACTGACATAGATCAAACCTTGCAGTCATTAAATAAATCCCTCGGTTTTTATGACCTATTTATTATTAGTGACGACGGCACCGTTTTATATACAGTGGCGAAGGAGTCTGATTTCGGCACCAATTTGCGTACTGGACCCTTCCATGATTCGGGATTAGCACAGTTATTCAATAAGGCATTGGGATCGGCGGGCACAGTATTACTACAAGATTTCTCCGCATACGCGCCTTCAAACGGTCAACCGGCGGCATTTATTGGCCAGTCGATTCAGTTTAATCAACAAAGATTGGTGGTGGCGGCTCAAGTATCAATCGATCGCATCAACAGAGTTATGCAAATTCGTGAGGGTATGGGGCAAAGTGGTGAAACTTATCTTATTGGCCCAAATAATCGTATGCGTTCTGATTCCTTTCTCGACCCCATTAATCGCACTGTTACGGCTTCATTTGCGGGAACGGTAGCTCAGAATGGTGTTGATACGCTGGCGGTAAAGGAGGCGCTGGCTGGTAAATCGGGTGTGATGCAAGTGAATGATTATAACAATAATCCCGTTTTATCCGCTTATTCTCCTGTCGTTGAGCTCGGTTTACGTTGGGGTTTGATGGCTGAAATTGATGTGAGTGAAATAGCAGCTCCCGCCTACCGTATGATGTTTATCGGCTTATCTGTTTGTGCAGCAGCCTTAGTGTTGGCGTTCGCTGCCGCTAAGTTAGTTACAGGGTTTGTATTAAAGCCGCTCGGCGGTGAGCCTGAGGACATGTGTAACTTGACCAGTATGATCGCCTCTGGCGATTTAACTCATAATTTACCGCATGTTCAAACGGATAATCACCTGATGAGTTGGTTGGCGCGGATGCAAACTAAGCTCAAAGAAATCATCAGTCAGCTGGTGGGCGTTGGGCATGAACTTGAATCAGCCGCCGAACAAAATTCTGCCGCCATGACACAAGCCGATTGCAGTATTCAGATGCAGGCCAAAGAAACCGATATGTTGGCTACTGCAGTTGAAGAAATGAGTTATGCCGCAGCTGAAATCAGCACGAATACGATGAGATCCTCCGATGAAGTGTCCGCCTGTACCCATTCGAGTGAAATTCTTTCGCAAAACTTGGCCAGTACTCGTAAAAGCTTAAAAGTGACCTTGAGTAGTTTTGCAACTATTCATCAACAGGTGGGCAGTCTTGAGGCGGATAGTCAGAAAATCGGCTCAGTATTGGCTGTGATAAATGCGATTGCGGAACAAACTAATCTCTTGTCTCTTAATGCGGCGATTGAAGCAGCGAGAGCTGGCGAGCATGGTCGTGGATTTGCTGTGGTTGCCGATGAGGTGCGTCAGTTAGCAGTGAAGGTTCAATTAGCAACTCAGGATATTGGGCAAGTGTTAAAAGGTATTCAGCAACAGTCAGGTGTGCTGGCGTTGCATAGTGTGACTTGTTCCACTGAAGCCTCTAAAACCGCAGAAGATGCGGATGGAATGCAGACCGCGGTGGATGATATTGCTTTGCGCTTAGAAACCTTAAAGGCATTAATGATTCAAACTGCAACCGCTGCGGAAGAACAAACAACGGTTTCGGCGACGATTGCGCAGGGGATTGCTGGCTTAAGCGTGGCGGCGGAGGAAAATAGTGCGGCTATCAGCCAAGTGGCAGCGAGTACGCGGAGTCTGTTGGGGTTAGCAAATCAGCTTGGTTTAACAACGGCACAGTTTAAGGTGTAGATATTTTTCGCTGCATTTACAGTGTTCTCACCTTAGTTGGTGCTGTAAATGTGACTGAGCTGGATGTTACACATCCGCCAGAAATGGATTTCTGGCGGATATTTTTATCAGGACTTCAGTTGGTTATCCCATGAGTGAGCATTAACGTTTACGCCAAATTGTCATTTCTGAGATGGAATGTTGGAATTTACGTTTAGTCTCGCGGATCACGAAGGGAATTTCCTTCACTGCGACCAGCTCAAATTGGCCGATCAAGGTTTCGGTCAAACCATCTAAGGTGGTGAAGTTCTCTCCTTTGACTTTAACGCCACCTAACCATTTATCCTTGGGCGTATAATCTTCAAGCCAAGTGTATGGCGAGGCAATCACAAGGTATCCACCTTGATTAATCCGCTGGGCAATACTGGTTAAAAAGTGCTTAGGCTCGTTTAACCTGTCGATAAGATTTGAGGCATAAACCAAATCATAATCTGTGTAGATGGGCTTTAAATTACAGGCATCACCTTGCATAAAGTTGACCTTTTTAGCCTCAAGTTCATATCCCAGTTTCGCGAGACTCGCGCTCTTAAATTCCTGTAAGTCGCCTTCGGTACGTATGGTGTAACGTTTTTCACCTTGTTCTGTCAGCGCATAGGCCTGTTGAATAAAGCGCGCCGAGAAGTCGATACCATCAACATGATCAAACACTTTTGCCAGTTCGAAACTCGCGCGACCAACGGAGCAGCCGATATCAAGGGCTTTAGCTGTATGAGTCAATTGAATTTCACTCAGCGCTTGCTGCACACCATTGACGCAGAAGTTAGCAACTCCGAAATATTCGGCGCCATAGTGGAATTCAAGGTATTGGGAAATCAGTTCATCCGTTTCGTACACATTGACCTCGGCCATTTGAGCTGGATTTTGGGTGGATTCCACATAGCGAAAGCCCGCGTGTTGATAAAAATGTCGACGAAACGCATAGCGTGATGAAGCTATTGCCTCATTACCCGTAGAGATCCACGAGCCGCCTTTGATGAGATTATGTTTGCCATCGAAGGTTGGGGTGGAGAAATCATCGTAAAGTGGGTGTACGGCGAAGCCGTCAAAACCGTCGATTGCGGTTTCTGTCCATTGCCAAACATTACCGACAATATCGAAAAAGCCATTATGTTCGAAGCGATTCACTGGGCAAGAAGAGGCGTAATAAGCCAAAGCAATATTGCCCGGCACTTCATGCCAATCGGGCGCATCGGCGGGCACATTCTCGCGTAAGATGTACCACTCAGCTTCAGTTAATAGACGTATATTGCTTTGCTTTTGTTCGGCTTTCCAATTACAGAAGGCCTTAGCTTCGAGCTGATTCACTTCAACAGGCCAGTTTAATGGCAGCGGGATTTCTTCCGCTAAGTTACGTTGCCACCATTTATCTTGTCTTAAGCGCCAAAAACGCGGCATTTGTGCTTGGGTATAGGCAAGCCAAGCTTGGCCTTCTTCATTCCAAAATTGGGGTGAGCGATAGCCGCCAGCTTCGACGAATGCTAGATACTCTTGATTCGAGACTAAGAATTTAGCAGCCTTAAAGTCGTTAACGTTAAATATTTTATGGCCGTATTCATTGTCCCAGCCGTAGGTTTGGTCTTGTTCTGTTTTGCCTAAGGTCACTTTTTGCCCTTTTACAGCCAATAAACTGTTGGCCTCGGCAGGGGCGGTGTCTTGGCACGCAGGCCAGAGGTGGTTGGGCGCGACATATTCCAGCGGCAGTTGGCGGATGATCACCGATGAGGTTTCTAAATGAATACGCTCATGTTCAATGCCCATCAAAATGATCCAAGCTGGACTATTTTGAGTGATAGGTAACGCTAGAGGCATTTCATCGATAACACGATTGATGACAGCATTAACTTGTTGGCGATAGCTTCGCACCTCTGCCACATCCGGCCACGGATAATGTTGTTCGTTCAAATCATCCCAAGACATCTCATCGACACCAATGGCGAACATGGATTCGAAGTTGTCGTTTACCCGTTCATCGAGAAATTTACCGAGTTTGAGTTTGTTGATATAGAAAGTGGCCGTATGGCCAAAGTAAAAGATTAACGGATGGCGTAGCGGCTCGGCTTTGAGGTAATAGGCGCTATCTTCTTGGATCAAATCATACAGAGACTCGTATAAAGCCCATGTCTGATTAAAGTATTGCTTAAGCTCTTGACGCTTTCCGGCCTCAGTTTCACCGATGAGCTTAAGGGTTTGAGGGGGTTGCGTTATGGGCTTATCCATAGACAAGTAAACTCCGTATTTATCGGCCTGCGGTGCAAGCATGGGAAGATTAATCTATCGTGTGTGACTCTATACGCGATTACTGAGCTCAGGATCACTTTGTCAGCTTAATGTGTCGGTTTGAGGCAAAGTGTTTTACAAACTAACAGAAAGACCAATTGAGTCCAACATCAGTGCTGGAGCTTAAAGCATCTCAGGTATGACCCTTTGGTTTGGGATTATCTTACAAAGAAAGTGATGCGCTCAATTTAGTGATGCTACTCCTTACAGGAATTAAAATTATTTTATCCCTGAAGAGTATTTTCTCTGTCGGGGTTAAGGCAGAATGATCCCGTCCGTAAAATTATTATGCAGGATATAACGGGATGACAATTAACGCATTATGGATACCCGCCTGGTATGAGCTTGATCCGTCGATCGTAGTGGGTGTGACTGAGGAGTTTGTTTTTCACAAGACTGCCGCAAACGAGGCGTTAAAGTTTTACAGCGGTGCAAAGGAAAACGATGCCGTTAAGGCAACCGGAACTATTTCGGCCATTAAGCACAATGTCTTGGGGGACATTGAAAGTGTCGATGCGCAGGGGCTCGATTATACGCTTGTGTTGCAAGATGGACGGCGTTTGTTAGTCAACGCAGAAGAAAACCCTGGCTTGGTTTATGAGTGGGTTGATGACAGTTGGCAGCCTTCAGATATGGTCATTACAGATTGGACATTAGCAGTACAATTTGCGTCTTTATCACCATTGACGCCAATAAAGTAATTGAAGGTTTATCGTGAGTAACTAGATGGCAAAGTGCAGTTAGCGCTCGGGATCCGAGGTTGACTGCACTTTTACTTGTTCAGCAAGTTGTTGGTATTCTTGTTTGATTTCTGCAATATAAACATCGTGAAAATTCAATTCATTAAATTCATCTATACAGAGCTGATAACGGCGTAGCTGCTCAGATTTTTCTTCGGCGGTATCCCATATTTCCATTAGCATAGCGTTTGATTCCATTCATAAATTTAATATATGTATCCAGCATGCATTTTAACTATGTCTACTGATAATTAATCGAGTCGGCTTCAAAATGGTTACGCTTCATTTTGTCCTGAGACGTTATCTTTTCTATAAATCTATTTTAAACAAAGTGTTAGAGTTAACATCTATGTTATACCGTATGAGTGTATAACTGTTTTCCTCGTCTTCTTCGGGACAAATGCTTACATCAAGGCGCTGCCATATCCTTATAGTGTTTCTATCTCGATGATTGGATTGTGCCTGTGAGCATTTTGCTCTAGATTGATATTTCTTTGTTTTTATCTTCTGGCCTTGATGCTTTTTTGCCCTTTGGAGCCGTGTAATGGCTAATATTCTGTTAGTTGCCAATCTCAACTGTGATCGAATCTTACTGCTTGATAAACCTTTAAAAACGGGTGGACGTTTCCATTATCAAGATGGCGGCCAAAGGCTCGGCGGCGGTGGGGCAAATACCGGATTAGGTTTAGTCTGGGCAGGGCATAGCGTCGCGTTGGTGAGTCAAGTGGGCCGTGATGACATGGGGGATTGGCTCATTGCAGAAGCCAGTACGCAAGGTCTCGATTGTCGTTTAGTGCAGCGCCGCGCCGGCAATACATGCGAAATGCTGCTTGTAATGACGCCAGATGGCGAGCGCACCATTATTCGGCCACAAAGACCCATATTTGAATTATCTGTACCGCCGAAATGGCAGTCATGGGATGCGTTGTATTTTAATACTTCCGCTGAAGGCTCTGTCAGCTGGGCAAAAACAGCTTTAGAACATTGTCTTGTGGTCGCGCAATTAGCCAAGGACGACAGACAGAGACCTTGTCATATTTTATTGGCCTCCATGAGTGATATTCAGGGGCGTTGTGATGGCGCATCTTGGGAATATGGCAAAAGTATTGGCGGCGATTGTCTGCGTTACTTTATTGTCACCGATGGTATCAATGGGGCTAAGGTTTACACGCACGATCAAGTGCAGCATGTTGCCGCTATCCCTGCCACAGTTGTTGATACCACTGGCGCGGGTGATGCCTATGCGTCAGGGTTGATCCACAGTCTCTGCATCGGCCAGTCGATTACTGAGGCCATGGCAGAAGGGGCGATTTGGGCGGCATTTGCGGTGGCAACTGATAGTTCTATTCCGGGTGAGGCACTAAAACAGTATTTAGAGGCGAAGCAAATCGCATGAAAATCTGCGGGCGAGCAGTTTGAGTCATCTTTTTGTCATACGTCCTTGCTAGAGTATGTCTTGTGGCGCATAGCTTGTCCCTTAACGTTTTCTTGTACTTTTCTCCCATTTATTGGTTAGTATGTTTTTGCCTCGTTTCCCCAACGAGGCATTTTTTTTGCTCAAAATAAAGTTATTCCATCGTAGAACGCCAATACGACAGAAATCTTGTGCGGCCATGGCACAATTGCGTTAACATTTATTCAACTAAAATAGTTATCGTTAAATTAAAATAATAAGCCACTCAAGGTGTTCTGTAGTCTTTGGAGTTGAGAATGGGCAATAACGCTTGGAATGATAAAAATAAATTTATTTGGCTTCTGTCTGTTTTGCTTTTGGTCGCCTTTTTAGTGACCAGCGGTATCAGTTACAAAGTGGCCCATGATTCACTGAGCCAGCAAATAGAGAGCAATACCTTACCGCTCACAAGTGACAATATTTATTCAGAAATTCAACAGGATTTGTTACGACCCATCTTTATTTCATCCTTGATGGCGCAGGATACCTTTGTTCGGGATTGGACCTTAAGTCATGAGCAAGAGCCCGAAAAACTCATTCGTTACCTTAAGGAAATCCAAGAAAAATACGGTACAGTCACTAGCTTTTTTGTGTCTGAGAAAAGTCGAAATTATTACCATTCCACGGGCATTTTAAAACAAATCCAAGATGTAGAGCCTGATGATGCTTGGTATTTTCGAGTGCGCTCTTTACCCGAATCTGAACATTATGAGGTCAATATTGATGCCGATACGGCAGATCGCAGTAAGACAACCGTATTTGTGAATTATAAGGTTTTTGATTTTGAAGGAAAATTTATTGGTGTTACCGGTGTGGGGTTGGCGGTTGAAAAGGTTAAAGCCTTAATTGAGTTATATCAAAAGCGTTATAACCGCCGAGTGTTCTTTACCGACCGGCAAGGTAATGTCACTTTGCATGGCGATCAATATGACGGTACGGATTCGCTGCAAACGAACGTAGGGCTTGATAATTTGGCTACACGTATTTTAACCAGCCCAAGTGCCGCCTTCAGCTATCAGAAAAACGGGAAAACGGTTTATCTCAATAGTCGCTTAGTTCCTGAGTTTAAGTGGTATTTGATTGTTGAGCAGGAGGATGCGCCACAAGAGCGGGAGCTGTTAAATACGTTTTGGGGTAATTTGGCGTTAAGTCTAATGGTGACTCTAGGTATTTTATTCATCTCAAACATGACCTTAGGTCGTTATCAGCGCAAACTAGAAATTATGGCGTCTACCGATAAGCTCACTGGCGCCGCTAACCGTCAGGTGTTTGATGAGTACTTTAGGCAGGCGTTAGATAAAGCTAAGCTGACACAATCGCCTATTTCAATACTCTTGTTGGATATCGACCACTTTAAAAAAGTGAACGACAGTTATGGGCATGGGATTGGTGACTTAGTATTAAAAACTATGACTAATATGCTGCGTGGTTTACTACAACAACAGGATATTTTATGTCGCTGGGGCGGTGAGGAGTTTTTAATTTTACTCCCTGAGATGGATTTATCCCGAGCGGCAGAACTGGCAGAACAGATCCGTGACCTCATTTCCCAGCGGGAAATTAAAGTGAATGGATTGCACATTTCTATTACTGCAAGTATTGGTGTTGCTGAGCATCAAGTGCAAGAGCCTGCGGAGGACCTTATCAAACGTGCCGATCTGGCCTTGTATCAGGCAAAAGAAGCGGGCCGAAATCAAGTGGTGTTAAATCATTCATAGACTCTACTCGGTTCTTCTTGGCAGCAATGTTTAGCCTACCTTTGTGGGTTATGGCGCGGGTTGATTGTGTTATTGGCGTATCGCGGTTTACACTCTGACAGTAATGCGCGATAGGTCATTGATTTGGAGTTGCAGATGTCAAAGTTGTTGATTAATAAGTTGTCTGGATTGTACTTAGGAACCCATCTTCAAGAGATGCCCGGAGTTGCTACGGGGATTGATGGTAAGCAAGCGGCTCAACAACTGTTAGTGCATATCGACCATGTTGAAGGGGACGTGCAGGCCGATCCAAAACACCATGGCGGCCTTGATCGCGTGCTACATCATTTCCCCCGCGAGCACTACGGCCAATATCGTCGTTGGGACTTAATCACCCAGCTCGAAGATGCGCCCAGCATGGGAGAGAACATTAGCACAGTTGGACTGAACGAAACTCAAGTCAATATTGGCGATATCTTGCAAATTGGCGCAGTAAAAGTGCAAGTGACTCAGCCGCGTTCACCTTGTTTTAAATTGAATCTGCAATTTGGTCACAGAGAATTCGCCCTCGCCATGCAGCAAAGCCAATTATGTGGTTGGTTTTATAGAATCTTAACCCCAGGGATTATTCAGTTAAACGATAAGATTGAATTAGTTGAGCGTCGTACTGATATCAGTGTTGCCGAGGCCATGTCACTCTATTTCTCGCCAACGTTTAATGCCAGTGCCTATGATCGTTTAGCTTCCTGCGAGGGATTAGCGCTGAGTTGGGTTAATAGCCTACAACGCCGCTTAGCATTACAGACAGTAGAAGATTGGCAAATGCGTTTATATGGGCCGAGTGGAAAATAAGGCTTTATATTCAAAATGATAAAACAGGGATGACCTATGATTGAACCCGTTACAAAAAGTGATAAAGATTTTGGCTTACTGGTATACGCCTCAAGTTTTATTGGATACTTAGTGCCGTTGGGCTCTATTCTTGGTCCTTTGATTATTTGGCTGATGAAGCGTGAAGAGTCCGCATTTGTCGATCAATGTGGCCGTAGTTGTTTGAACTTTAAATTGAGCCTGTTGATTTATGTGATCATCAGTGGCGTATTAGCTTTGGTCGGAATAGGTTTCATCTTTTTAGCCATACTCGGCATATTCGATCTGGTGTGTACTGTGCTGGCGATTATTAAGGCCAGCGAAGGTAAAGTGTATCGCTATCCATTAACGATTAAATTTATTGCTATGGATTAATTGTCTCTGCGAGTTAAAGAAAAACGCCTTAGATGGAAACATCTAAGGCGTTTTTTATGGCGTAAGTTTTAAGGTCTTACACCTTAAACTTGGCCACTAAGGTATCTAAGCGGTGTGACAGTTGATTCAAGGCTAAACTCGCCTGTGCCGCCGCTTGTGCAGTATTGGCAGTACGTTGAGTAATGTCATTGATTTCAGTGACGTTACGGTTGATGTCCTCCACCACTGTGGATTGTTCTTCCGTTGCCGCAGCAACTTGGATATTCATGTCGCTGATAAGACCAATGCGATCGCTAATGCCAATTAACGATTTGCTGGCTTCATCGACGGCCACAACGCCTTCGTGGGAGCGGGTACGACTCTGGGCCATCGCATTAACCGCGCGGCTGGCTTCCGATTGCAGCTTGTCGATCATGCCTTGCACTTCATTGGTCGATGCTGCTGTGCGTGAGGCTAAGTTACGCACTTCATCGGCTACGACAGCAAATCCGCGTCCAGCTTCGCCGGCACGTGCAGCTTCAATGGCCGCGTTAAGTGCTAACAAGTTAGTCTGCTCAGAGATTGCGCGGATCACATCTAAAATACCACCGATGGATTTAGTGTGGGTCGCGAGGGACTCAATCACTTCACCCACTTGGCCAACGTCTTTTGACAATTGGTTAATGGTATCGCGGGCACGGGTTACCACAACTTGGCCGCTGCTGGCTTCAGTATCTGCATCTCTGGCGGCAACCGCAGCTTGGGCGGCATTACTGGCAATTTCGTTAACCGTCGCGCCCATTTCATTAATGGCCGTTACCACCATCATAGTGCGATCTTTCTGCTCGTGGCTGTCTTCTAAGGTTTGCTGTGCCTGATTCGACACATCCTTAGCCGAGAAACCAAGCTGTTCGCTGGTTTGTGCCACTTCGATGACAGATTCCTGTATCTTGCTGATAAAGCTGTTAAATCCCTTGGCGAGTTGCGCAATTTCATCTTCACCATTGACAGGTAGACGTTGGCGTAAGTCACCTTCACCTTCGCCTATGTCGTGGAACATGGCGGCAACTTGTGCAATAGGACGACTCACAGAACCTGCCACCACGATGGCGAGTACAATAAAGCCCGCTGCAATGATTAGCGTCCAGATTAAGATCTGATAAGCCGCTTCGGTTAATAGTGCGAATACTTCGGCCTCTGGCACCTGTGCGACTAAGTACCAATCCATAGATGCGATATAACTACTGGCAACCAGCATGTTTTCGCCATTGATTTTGGTATTGATCAGATTGAAATCACTGCGGTTTAATAATGAGCTTGAACTCGCATCCTTGTATAAGTTGCTTAGGCTGCTCTTACCAATTTGGCTCGTATCTGGGTGGAGTTTTACCTCACCTTTAGCATCCACTAAGTAGACTAAACCAGTTTCTTCAATCTTAAACGAGCTCAGCAAACGCACCATGTCATCGAGTGATTTAGCGAGCCCGACTAAGCCGCGACCATTGGGTTGTTGGTAGTTGATGAAGAGTTTGACTTCGCCGTTGGCCTCAGTAAATACGTTCAACATACGTTCTTGGCCACTGTCTCGGTAACCAAAAAACCAGCCGTCCTGCGCAGGAGTGAGCACGCGCAAAAACCCATCCTGAGTGTAGTAGGCGGCAGTTTGTCTGTCGGCGTAGGAAGCTTGCGCTAGCTTATACTGACGAGTGATGTCTTTGAGTTGTGCTACGACTTGGGTTTCTTGGGCCTGTGGTCTACCGTCTTCGAGCCATTGCAGTAACATGCGGCTACTGGCCAATTGTTCTGCAGCATTCATTAAAGTGGAAATGTCGAGATCGATCTTATTGCGAATTTGCATCATTAAGCTCGGTAATTCCGAACCTAACATCCTTTGTTGTACGACATTTTTCGCGCTACGTTGGCTTAATACGCCGACGAGTATGGTCGACAACAGTACTGCAAATGTCACTGTTAACAGAATTTTCTGCTTAATGGTGAGGTTATTAAATATCATAAATATCAATATGCCTGTGTTGGACTATTTTGAGTTATCGGTCAACGCACTCTTGTACGGTAAAAGATTATCGGACAGAAATGTTAAAAGTTAACCTTAGTCTAGGCCGATTGCCGAATAAAACAGCGTATAGAACACTTATTTGGCCTAACCTGTTGGTCTTGCTGTAGATCTAATTATGTAGAGTATAGATGGAAATGAGATGGTGATTGAAAACGAACTCTTTTTTGTGTGGCAATTGTGGCCAATGTCGCGAGTAAGGGCAAGCAAAAAAAGTGAACTATTCGTGTAAAAGGTGAAAAAAAGGCGCTCCACTGAGCGCCATTATTTACATTTATCATCCAAATGTTACATGTTGGGGTAGTTTGGACCACCACCGCCTTCCGGTGTAACCCAAGTGATGTTTTGGCTCGGATCTTTAATGTCGCAGGTTTTGCAATGAATGCAGTTTTGCGCATTGATTACAAACTTGGGTTGACCCGCCTCTTCGACGATTTCATACACGCCGGCTGGGCAGTAACGCTGTGCTGGCTCATTAAACTGAGTCAAGTTAATGCCCAGTGGAATACTGCTGTCCTTGAGACGTAAATGGCAGGGCTGATCTTCCTCATGATAAGTGCTCGACAGATACACTGAGGACAGTTTATCGAAGCTAAGCTTGCCATCGGGTTTTGGATAATCAATCTTGCTGTAAGCGCTCACAGGTGCCATTTGCGCATAGTCTGGGTGCTCATCACGCAGTGTGATAGGGAACTTTCCGCCAAACCAGTTTTGATCTATATAGTTGAATGCGCCGCCTAGATAGGTACCAAATTTGTGCATTGCTGGACCAAAGTTGCGGGATTTATGCAATTCTTCGTATAGCCAGCTTTCTTCAAGGTGGGTTTGGTAACAGTCGAGATCTTTACCGCCTTCAACCCCAGCCATCATGGCTTTACCTAAGGTTTCTGCTGCAACAATCCCGCTCTTCATCGCAGTGTGAGTGCCTTTGATTTTAGCAAAATTTAAAGTCCCTGCATTACAACCTATGATCAGTCCGCCGGGGAAGCTCATTTTAGGAAGCGAGTTCAAGCCGCCTTTAGTGATAGCACGGGCGCCGTAACTGAGACGTTCGCCGCCGGTTAAATACTTTGCAATCACAGGATGGGTTTTATAGCGCTGGAATTCGTCAAATGGGCTCAGATGCGGATTTTTGTAGTTCAAATCAATAATAAGGCCGACCGCAATCTGGTTATCTTCCATGTGATAAAGGAAGCCGCCACCCGATGCGCCCTCGGTTAATGGCCAGCCACCTGTGTGAACGACTTTGCCTTGTTCGTGTTGCTCGGCGGGGACTTTCCAAATTTCTTTGAAGCCTAAACCGTAATGCTGTGGTGTTTTACCATTATCTAAATGGTATTTTTCGATAAGTTGCTTGCCTAAGTGGCCGCGGCAACCCTCGGAGAAAACGGTATATTTAGCATGCAACTCCATGCCTGGCATAAAGCTGTCTTTGGGTTCGCCATCGGCACCCACTCCCATATCGCCAATCAAAATACCTTTAACGCTGTTATCGGCGTTAAATAGCAGTTCACTGGCGGCAAAGCCGGGGAATATTTCGACACCGAGTTCTTCTGCGCGATTGGCAAGCCAGCGGGACAGATTACCGACGCTGATAATAAAATTGCCGTCGTTGTGCATGGTTTTTGGCACAAAGGCATTGGGCATCACTCGGCCGTCGGTGGCGGAGCTGAGTAGGTAGATTTCGTCGTGGGTGACAGCGGTTTTTATTGGAGCATCTTTTTCGCGCCAGTCGCTGAATAGCTCGTCTAGCACTTTTGTCTCGAACACTGCGCCTGACAGAATATGCGCGCCCACTTCTGAGCCTTTTTCTACCACACAGACGGTAATTTCTTTACCTGAATCCTGTGATATTTGCATTAATCGACATGCCGTGGCCAAGCCAGCTGGACCAGCACCGACGATAACAACATCGAATTCCATTGATTCGCGTTCCATCAGTTCACCTCTTCCTTCACGTTTCCCCGATTTTTATCGAGTGTTGTAGTTTGTAAACGGGCGTTTTATTGCTTGCACCACCTTACCTGAAAATAAGATAAGGTCACAGTGGATTAAGCTGCTGTTTAGTCTAATTCAATACAAATCTTTAGGTGAGGACTGTCACAGATTATTCACGCTAGCGTGATCTAGGTTAATAAATACCTGTTTAGGGGTATAGCTAGTGAGTACTTTCGGCCTATAATCACCGACGACGGTTCTCCGAGCTTGCCTGCCTAAGTCGAAAGATATGGAGGTGTAGCCGTGGTAATAATGCCACCGGGGTGGGATAAGAAATGCTCTCACCTCCCACACTTGGAAAGGTGATCATGTCTCAATTACAAGACAGCTTTGGTCGAAAATTTCACTATTTACGGATGTCAGTCACTGACGTTTGTAACTTCAAATGCAGTTACTGCCTCCCTGATGGTTATCATCCAGAAGGTAAACCAAAATTCTTATCTCTCAATGAGATAGAAAACTTGGTCTCCGCATTTAGCCAAGTCGGCACCCAAAAAATCCGCATTACAGGCGGTGAACCTACCCTGCGTAAAGACTTTACCGACATCATTCGTGTCGTCGCTGATAACCCGCGCATTCATACTATTGCGACGACGACTAATGGATATCGACTCGAAAAGCATGCCAAAGAATGGTTCGATGCTGGCTTGCGTCGTATCAATGTGTCCGTGGATAGTTTAGATCCCAAAATGTTTTACCAGATCACCGGCGAAAATAAGTTTGATGAAGTGATGCGGGGGATTGATGCCGCCTTGTCGGCAGGTTTCGAGCGAGTAAAAATCAACGCCGTACTGCTTAAAGGTTTAAACGATAAAGATTTGCCACGTTTTTTACACTGGATTAAACACACGCCAATCGACC
Source organism: Shewanella sp. SM69 (assembly GCF_025653985.1). Lineage (NCBI taxonomy): Bacteria > Pseudomonadati > Pseudomonadota > Gammaproteobacteria > Alteromonadales > Shewanellaceae > Shewanella > Shewanella sp. SM69. The sequence continues at coordinate 41,847 of NZ_JAKKRV010000015.1, read as the reverse complement.
TGCGTTTTATTGAGCTGATGGAAACGGGTCTTGGTCGTGAGTATTTTGAAGCACATCATCTAGCGGGCGCTGACATCAAAGCGCAGTTACTGGCAGATGGCTGGCAATTAGATACGCCAAGCGCCTCCGATGGTCCAGCCCAAAATTTCAGCCGCAGCGATTATCAGGGCCGTATCGGCTTGATCATGCCCTATGCCAATAATTTTTGTGCTACCTGTAACCGTTTACGGGTATCTGCTAAGGGTAAATTGCACTTGTGCCTCTTTACGGAATCCGGTGTCGATTTACGTGATCTGCTACAGCATTCTAACCAGCAAGCGGAATTAATTGAGCGTCTGCACGGTCAATTAGCCCAGAAGAAAGAAACCCATTACTTGCATCAAGGCATCACAGGTGTCACTCAGCATCTTGCCTCTATTGGCGGCTAGACCTGATTTTAGGTCAGTTGCCATAGCCAATTTAGCGCGAGTATAAGCTCAATTTCCCTTGTACCCTGTTTTGACCTCAATTAAAGGATCGCTCCGATGAGCAATGTATTTACCCATATTAATGCCGATGGCAATGCCCATATGGTCGATGTAACTGAAAAAGCCGTTACCGAGCGCGAAGCCCGTGCAGAAGCTTTTATCGAGATGGCGAGCACGACACTCGAGATGATCATGAGTGGTAGCCACCACAAGGGTGATGTGTTTGCGACCGCGCGTATTGCGGGCATTCAAGCTGCGAAAAAAACCTCAGACCTTATCCCTCTCTGCCATCCGCTAATGCTAACGAAAGTTGAAGTTGATTTAGAGGCACAACCTGAACATAACCGCGTGCGTATTACTAGCCTGTGCAAGTTATCCGGCAAAACGGGCGTAGAGATGGAAGCGTTAACTGCGGCTTCAGTGGCGGCGTTAACTATCTATGACATGTGCAAGGCCGTGCAAAAAGATATGGTGATCTCCCAAGTCCGTCTGTTGGAAAAGCGTGGCGGCAAGTCGGGACATTTTAAGGTTTAGCGGATCAAAAACGAGAGAAGACTATGATTAACGTGTTGTTTTTTGCTCAAGTTCGAGAATTGTTGGGCACAGCTAAATTAAGTCTAGAGGCGAGCGAGCAGACACAAACTGCCGAAGCATTACGGGCAACGCTGGCGGCAACCGACGACAAATGGGCTAAAGTATTAACCTCTGACAAATTGCTGGTGGCGGTAAATCAGACCATTAGCCAATGGGATACACCTGTAAACGATGGTGATGAAGTCGCCTTTTTCCCACCGGTTACAGGAGGTTAATATGCGTTTATTAGCCGCAGTTCGAGTGCAAGAGGTCGATTTTAGTGTTTCTGACGAATATCGCCTGCTAGCTCAAGATGATAGCGATGGTGCCGTAGTCACTTTTGTCGGCAAAGTGCGTGATTTTAACGATGGTGCCGCGGTGACAGACCTAACCTTAGAGCACTATCCTGGCATGACCGAAGCCGTGCTAGAACAAATCGTTGCCGAGGCGCGTAGCCGTTGGCCGCTCAATAAAGTGACGGTTATTCACCGTGTCGGTACTATGGCTCTGGGTGAGCAGATTGTGTTTATCGGCGTAACCAGCGCCCATCGCAAGGCCGCTTTTGCTGCTTGTGAATTCTTAATCGACTTTTTAAAAACCAAAGCGCCATTCTGGAAATTAGAAGCGGGCGAGCAAGGTAAAAGTTGGGTTGAAGCGAAAGATGCCGATGAACAAGCGGCTAAGCTATGGCAACACAAAGACTAGTCGCGTGGCAGAGATACTCGTAGTCGCAACGCAGCTTGCCAGTTTAAGTCCCGCGCGAATATTGCACTAAGGTGACCCAATGCAGAGTTTGACCCGTTTCTTCCATACCTGTGTTTTTGCATTACTCTGGTGCTTGGCGGTCGCGCCATCTAGCAGTCGAGCGGCGGATAATACAGCGATTCCCGCAATTGCCGCTGCCTCAGATTTACGTTTTGCCCTCGATGATATTAGCCAAAAATTTACCAATGAAACTGGGCTAAAAGTAAAAATATCCTATGGGTCATCGGGCAATTTTGCTACTCAAATCCAAAACGGTGCGCCCTATGAATTATTTTTATCTGCGGATGAAAAATATATTCAGCAATTGCATAGTGCTGGCGTTGCCCGCGATGCCGGCGTTCTTTATGCCCAAGGGCAACTCGCTATTGTTGTACCTAAAACAGGTCGTTTGTCCGTTGATCCTGAACTTAAGGGGTTAGCCGACGCACTCGCTGCAGGAAAAATTACCCGTTTTGCTATTGCTAATCCTGATCACGCTCCCTATGGCGAAAAGGCCAAAGAAGCATTGCAGTTTGTGCAGTTGTGGGATGCGATTCAACCTAAATTGATCCTCGGGGAAAATGTGTCCCAAGCAGGGCAGTTTGCGATTAGTGGTTCAACCCAGGGCGGGATTATTGCGCTCTCTTTAGCTATGTCTCCTACTTTTGCCAAACATAGCGATTACGCCATAGTGCCAGCAAAAATGCATAGTCCACTGTTTCAGCGTATGGCATTAATGGCCAAGGCGGGTGAAACAGCTCAGCATTTTTACGATTATTTAAGAGCCGATAGTGCTCGTCGTGTTTTGGCCGATTATGGTTTTTCATTGCCAGAGCAACCATGATGGATTGGCAGGCACTTTGGTTATCGGTCAAGCTGAGTGGCATCACAGTTTTAGTGTTGATTCCTTTAGCTATTTTGGCTGGACGGGCATTAGCCTATCGTCAATTTGTCGGCAAATCTTGGGTCGAGGCGCTGATCATGGTGCCCTTAGTATTGCCGCCAACTGTGATTGGTTATTACTTGCTGGTGGGGCTTGGCAGTCAAAGTTGGCTCGGACAATGGATTGAGCAAGTCATGGGTCAGCAACTCGTGTTTCACTTTTCAGGTCTGGTTATCGCCTCCGTTTTAGTCAATATTCCCTTCGCTGTGCAGCCGATACAACGCGCCTTTGAAACTGTACCTAATGATGTTCGCGACGCAGCCGCTTGTTGCGGCATGAGTCGACTTAAAATTCTACTTAAAATTGAATTGCCTATGGTGTGGCCGGGTGTGCTAACGGCATTAGTTCTGTGCTTCTCCCATGTGCTTGGGGAGTTTGGCGTTGTGCTGATGATGGGCGGCAATATTGCTGGCGAGACCAAGACGATTTCGATTGCAATTTATGACAGTGTGCAATCATTCGATTTTAATGCCGCTGGCACTATGTCATTAGTCTTATTGCTGTTTGCCGTGACGGCGTTAGCACTAACAACCAGTCTATCGCGGCGTTTAGGAGGTCAGCGTGGCGCAAATCATCGCTGATCTGCAGTGTCAGATCCAAAATCATAAACACATTAAACTCAACGCCGATTTTCGCTGTAAAGCGGGTGAAGTACTTGCTGTGGTCGGGCCGTCTGGCGGTGGAAAAACCACGCTGCTACGGATGATCGCTGGGTTAAATCATCCCGATACGGGACAAATCCACTTTGGCGATCGGCCTTGGTTTGATGATAAAGCGCGTATCGCCTTAAGCCCGCAGCAACGCCATATCGGTTATATGCCGCAGCATTTTGGCTTATTTCCGAATCTCACTGCCTTAGAAAACGTAGTCGCTGGACTTGACCATATCCCCAAATCGGAGCGCATACCGCGCGCGAAAGATTGGCTCGAACGGGTCAATCTACAGGGATTACCCGATAGATTACCGGCGCATTTATCGGGCGGCCAACGCCAGCGCGTTGCGCTTGCCAGAGCGCTTGCCCGTGAACCGTCGGTTTTGTTGCTGGATGAGCCTTTTTCTGCGGTGGACAGGGAAACTCGCGAGCGTTTATACCTTGAGCTTGCGCGCCTCAAAGAGCAGTTACTCTGCCCAGTGATTATGGTCACCCATGACTTAAATGAAGCCTTGCTGCTGGCTGATTCGATGATTTTGATCAGCCAAGGCAAGATGCTGCAGCAAGGTGCACCTTTCGAGGTATTGTCGCGGCCACGAAATGAAGCTGTGGCTAGGCAGATGGGGCTAAGAAATATTTTTGATGGTGAAGTGGTATTTCAAGACTGCACTAAAAATCTCACTTGGCTTAAATTTGGCGAGCAGCTTATTGCCTGCGACTATGGCAAAGATCGCCCTGTGGGAAGTCGAGTCCGTTGGGTTATCCCCAATCAAGGTATTCGTTTTAATTCGATTTCCAAAGGGCGTTTATGCCGCAGTTTTAATAAATTAGATGTCACGATCGACGCTATGCTGGTGATGGGCGAATCTGTTCGGCTTATCTGCTACGTCACTGGCACCCCATTACAACTTAACACTGAAGTCTCGCTGCATTTTGCCCAAAAGCTTGCTCTTACTAAGGGGATGCAAACTACGGTGGCACTCAAATCCGAACAAATTCATATTTTGGAATAGCGTGATATCGTAATTTAATAACGTTTTATACCGAGTAATCCAATCCAAAATGTCCCTTCCAATAGCATGCCTAAGATGATGAACACCAATGCACTGGTGGCGCTGCCATAGGCATAAGTGCTTAATGCTGCTATTAATAACAAGCTTAAGCTTATCCATCGTATGACTGGTTTCATTTTCGCTCCGATTTAAAAATACCGTTACCTGACGCTAAGTTATCTGACTTTAGTCGAGGGAGATTTATTTGCCAATTCCACTTTGTAATGACACAGATAGACTAAAATACCCGCTAAAATTCAATCCTCTTGATTCTAAATGGCGAAATTGAGGGTTATCACTGAAAATGTCATGTTTAAAAATCCTCAGATGATCAAAGCTTAATCTTGTTTCCATCGGTGTTTAAGCTGGTATTAGGTAGACTTAACACATTAGCCACAAAATGATTTAGTGTTTGGCTTATCAACGATGTAGGTGCTGTTGACGTTGGATTTCAGATCAATTGATGGCCGAACCAGAGTTAACGCTGACACAGTGTGATTCGATATCCAGTGGTAAATTGTGAGGGATTAGCTTGGAATTGTATACAGGCGCAATAGGTCCATCGACTTCTAACTGATTGTCTCATAAGATACAAACTTAGCTGATTTAAATGGAGGGGCCATGAGACTATGGTTGCTAGGATTCATGTTGGTATCTGGTGTCGCAACGGCGGCTCAGAGCATGTATTCGATGTTTGCGGGTGGAGACTATGTACCGCCGTTGAGCGTTATGCAGCAGATTGAAAAAGGGTTCTCCGGTGTGATTGCCGAATTTCATATGGAAGAGCAAGAGGGTGAATTAGTCTATCAATTTGAGTTGATTAATCCTTTAGCAAACTCTATAACGCGGTTTGAATATCGTGCCCGTGATGGTAAGTTACTGAAACAAAAGGCGAGTAAAGTAAGCGCCGATGATCTGGGTGAGGTTGAGGCAACGCGTATGATCGCGGCAAAAGATCAAACCTTTTCAGGTCTAATCATTAAGGCCACTAAAGATCATAAAGCCTTCTTAACCGAAGCAAAATTAGACCACGACTTAGGTATCAGTTACTTAGAACTTAAGCTGCTAGACGATACGGGTAAGTTTAAGTTGGCCTTTGATGTCGAAAATTTACGACCGTTACCTTTACTCAAGTGGGATTGAAATATCTAAGTCAATCGAGTGCTCACACGAGTGCTTAAGATTGAGGAGCGCAACATACAGATGAAAATACTTTTAGTTGAAGATGATGCGACGACGATTGATTACATCGTCAAAGGATTTCTTGAGCAGGGCCACAATATCGAAACAGCGAGCGATGGCCATCAAGGCCTGTCACTTGCGACGAGTAGTCAGTACGATCTCGTGATCCTCGACCGCATGTTACCTCAGCTCGATGGCTTAAAATTGCTGGCTGCCTTAAGGGCAACGGGTAATCAAACACCAGTGCTGATTTTATCCGCTTTAGCGCACGTCGATGAGCGAGTAAAAGGCTTGCGGGCAGGTGGCGACGACTATATGACTAAGCCGTTTGCTTTCTCCGAGTTATTAGTCCGCGCTGAAAAACTGATGCACCGTGGCCAATCTGTGCCTGTGACAACTGATCTCGTTGTTGGTGGTTTGAAGATGGAGCTACTGACCCGTAATGTCACTTTAGACGGGCAGGAGTTGATGCTACAGCCGAAAGAGTTTCAGTTACTTAAGTATTTGATGGAACATGCTAATCAAGTTATTAGCCGCACCTTATTGTTCGAAGCAGTGTGGGATTATCACTTTGACCCGCGCACGAACGTCATCGATGTGCATATCGCAAAATTACGCCGTAAATTTGAAGAGTTAGGCCATGGCGAGCTTATCGAAACCGTGAGGGGAGCGGGTTATCGCTTACGACAAAGGCATTAAGCCTTACCAAAGCAGCGCCTGGCGCATCACAATCGTTTTTTCGACCTTAGTGATAGTGATCATCGGGGCGTTGCTATTTGCCCTCTATCGGCAGTTGATTATTGAGCAGCAGTATCAAGTGACTCAATATTTAGAGTCAGAGACCCAACGTTATCAGCAACTTGCCCTAACGGTTGATCGCCGTAGTTTTGCCGCTCAAATCCGCGCCGCCGATCCACAAACGGCCCTGATCGCTTGGCGTAACAGCTACGATATGGTCGGTGCCTTGAGCTTTATGCCCGAAGGCATGCCCATGCTGCCGCAAACGCGGGATTTTCCTATCTTAACCGGTGGTCCAGATAAGCTGCATATTCTTACCGGCGGTCTGGTGATGACCCGCTACGGCCCAGTGTTGATTGCGACCCGTACCGATAACTTAGCGACGTTAATAGATAAGTTTATCAGTGCCGCCGCGACGGCTGTCATGCTTACCGTAGTGTTGACTTTAGCGCTCGGCTATCTGTTTTCTAAGGCTATTTTGCGGAGGTTAGTGCAATACAACCGTTTGAGTGAACAGATTGAACGTGGTCACTATGACACCCGCTTACCCTTGAGTTGGCGTCAGGATGAGTTCGATATGTTGGCGCTGCAGTTTAATAATGTGCTGGATATTCTCGAAAATAACCTGATGGCAGTGCGTGGTGCGACCGATAATATCGCCCATGATTTACGTACTCCACTGTCACATATCCGTATTGGTATTGAAGAGTTGGCGAGTAAGCCGAGCAATGAGATTAGCGAAGGTTGCGCCATTTTGACCGAGGAACTCGATCATTGTTTAGCGACGTTTGATGCCATGTTGTCGCTCACGCGTATCGAAGAAGGTCAGCAGATACTCGATTTGCAGGAGTTAAGCCTAGCGCAACTGTGTACCGACTTATTGGATATGGCCGATGCTGTGGCTGAATCTAACGAGCAAACCTTGAGTTTATCGTTACTGACAGATCATAAGGTTTTTGGTGATAAATACTTATTATTCCAAGCCTTATATAATCTTGTCGATAATGCGATGAAGTATTCTGGCCAAGGTGCGCGGATTGAGATTATTCAGTCAGGCCCACAAATTCAGATCCGCGATAATGGCCCTGGTATTCCAGACGAGAGTAAAGAAAGAGTGTTCGAACGTTTAGTGCGCCTCGACCCTAGCCGGCATTTACAGGGTACTGGTTTAGGATTATCTATGGTCAAAGCGATTCTCTCACGGCACAATGCCAAAATTAATCTCACGGATAATCATCCTGGCTTAGTCGTCACTATTCAGTTTTAAGTCGATGATCCGCATTACAACGCCGAGTACTCCATGTATCGAATCATAGCCGATGAGGCTGATTTTATTGTTATTTCCAAATCAGCCAAAGTGCATTTCCACAGTCAGGATGGGACTGCAGGCGTGGTGGCGCAGGCTGAGCAAGATTTAGGGATTAAGCTTTTTGCCGTACATAGATTAGACACGCCCACCTCAGGTCTGTTGATTTTGGCTAAGAGCGCGGTCGCCGCCAAGCAATTTACTGAGCTGTTTACCGCCCATAAAGTGCAGAAATATTACCTCGCCCTCGCGAAAGGCAAGCCGAAGAAGAAGCAAGGCTGGGTGATTGGTGACATGGCAAAGTCGCGTCGTAGCATGTTTAAGTTACTGCGGACTAAAGAGAATCCAGCGATTACGCAGTTTTTCTCCTTGAGTGTTGGCGAGGGATTGCGTTTATATTTGCTTAAACCCCACTCAGGTAAAACCCATCAATTAAGAGTTGCCTTGGCGAGCTTAGGTGTACCCATTTTAGGGGATGATTTATACGGCGGAGAGGCCGCGGATCGGTGTTATCTGCATGCCTATTGTCTGCATTTTCGCTATGGTGATGACGTGACAGGTTGGCATGATTACGCTTATCGGGATTTGCCGACTCAAGGTGAGTATTTTGGCGCTGAAGGTGTCACTGAGGCGCTAGTTTTATGGCGTGAGCCCGATACTTTGGCTTGGCCAGCGAAAGGGGATTAATCTTTGCAGCGTTATGTTGCGAAAGCCTAGCAAGCTTGGCAAATACGGTCTCGGCCTTCAGATTTTGCGCGGTACATAGCTTGGTCTGCTTGAATGAGTAGTTTGTCAGGTTGGCATCCTTGATAAATCGTGGCGTAACCTAAACTGGCATGGATTTTAATCGTAACACCTTGCCAGATAAATGAATTGTCCTTAAGTACTTGATGTAATTTCTCGGCGACGACTCTGGCCGCGGGTGCATCAGTCGCGGGTAAAATCACCAGAAACTCCTCTCCACCGTGACGACATAGGGCGTCATTTTCTCGCAATACCGATCCAAATAGTCTCGCCGCCGTCAGCAGGGCGAGATCGCCCGCATCGTGCCCGTATTGATCGTTGATATCTTTAAAATGATCAAGATCCAATAAAATCATACTGTAAGGTACTTTATCCCGCAGCCAGCGTTGATGGATATTGTTTAAAAACTTATGCATAGCACGGCGATTCCACAGGCCTGTGAGTTGGTCCCGCTCCGCTAACATGCGGATTTTACTGACAAGCCGAGTCATGGCATTACCTATCATCACGATATTGATCAATAGGGCCAGAAAGACATAGAACCAAAGCACAGGTATGGCTTCTTGTGTGTGCATGGCGATAAACATCGGACTTTCTTCGGGAGAGAGTAAGGCGATAAAGATACGAATGATAAAAATACCCACCATGGCGACTAAAGGCATAACCATAGCGATGGCGACTCGATTACCCGTATCGCGTTTGATGGCAAGATAGTTATCTCGAGTTAACATGGCGAAAATGAGCGCGGCGCAGGCTGAGAATGCGATGGCCAAAATGCGTTCGGAGCTGAAATTAGGTGGAACCAAGAGCATCACACCAGCGGTGAGTGCTAAAAGAATAAGATCCGATTTTACGCTGGGCTTGAGTCTAAAAAGCGCCTTTGTTCCCCAACGCGCTAGAATGAATCCAAACAAAATCGCCATATCCGAGCAGAACCAAAAAAAGTAACTGGAGCCTTCGGTGCGTTGGCTGTTGAGTATGATGCCAAGGAGGACGAACAAGTTCGCCAGAGAAAAGCGCATACTGGCTTGAGTGGCAATTTTTAACGGTTGTGCAATGAGTCCCCATGCGACGGCAGCCGTGCTAGTCAGCAGGCAAATAAACTTGATGAGTAATAAGGCTTGGGGATCAAATATCATTCTTTTACTTCATATTTTTCTTTAACTATAGATGCTTTTAGGGATTTTCGGTTGGAGTTTACTGGATATCTTAGTCTACTCTGGACAGATAATGGGTTGAATATCCTTTTTCATTTTAGGGAATGGTAAGGGCCTTCATTTAGGCTGCGGCTGGGATTATTTACGCCTTGCAAACTAAAAGGTTTGCAAATTCTGAGTCTTCCTGCGAAGTTAGATCTTGTTGATTTGCCTACAATCTCCGTTTTGAGGATGTTCTGTTATGGATACAAATAAACTACTTTTAGTCATTATTGCGATTTTATTGCCGCCAGTTGCTGTATTTTTGAAGGCGGGAGCGGGTAAAGATCTGCTAATAAACATAGTGTTATGTTTACTGTTCTGGTTCCCTGGTTTATTACACGCACTCTGGGTCGTGACCAAGGCATAATTTGCTTACTTCCACACAATAAAAAAGCGCAATGTAATTGCGCTTTTTTATGTTTCAAAATGGGCCTTTCACTTAGAAAGGCAAGGTGTAGCCTATTGTTGCAGTACGTCCCATCCCTTTGAAATAACGATCATTTGTACCCATGGTTTGTGAGTAATAATTGAAATAATCCTTATTAAATAGATTTTGCAAACCTAGGCTCAGGGTGCCAGTGTAAAGCGGCATTGAGAAGGAAGCATCGACTGTCGTGTAGCCATCAAACTCTGCATACTTGTTGCCCGCCGCGTTTTTAAAATCGCGGTCCATGTAGTAATTGGCTTGAACGCGGGTCGATATTTCATTATCGAAGCTATGGGTCCAGAACAGGTTGATACGGTTTGGCGAAATATTTGCACCATCGAGATCGGTATCGACTTGGCTATCACCATTTGAATCGTATTCGCCCTGCTGGAAGGCGATATTCATGCCGAGATCATCATTGCTGGTAATGTAGGCGGTGACATTGGCTTCAATACCATCGATCACACTCTTTTCGCGCTTCACGTCGTAGAAACCATCACTATTTAAGGCCAAACGTGAGCCAAAATCAGTGGCGGAACGATAGTAAGCTAGCTTGGCGCTTAAGTATTTACCTTGGTAATCGGCGCCGACTTCAACGTTATCTGTGACTATCGGCGTGAGCGCCAGTGAGCCATCTATGCTGGGATTGTCGCCGGGGAAGCTTTTACCATCACGCAGAATTCGGCCGATATCCGGCATGCCAAAACCTTGGTTATAACTGGTATAAACGCGAATGTCAGGAGTGATTTTATAAGAGATACCGACGTTAAATAAGGTTTCATCGAAGGTGGCTGAACCGCCCGCAATTTGCTTATTGCCTGCACCCCATAGGGTTTTGTAGTCATCGACACTTAACTCGGCATGTTCGTAACGAACACCGGTCGATAAGGTTAAATTTTCAATTAAGTCATAATCTAACTGCAAGTATGGCGCAACGTTGTCATAGGTACTTTCGGGAACCCATGAAAAGCCAGTTTTTACTAAATCTTGCTCAGTGGTGTCGCGGAAAAGGTCGACACCGTAGGCCGCATCAATTCCTGAACCAGCAATATCCTTAGCGATTAAGGCGCTTTTTAAACCCCATTTAACCGAAGAGTTACGCGATTGCTCGTAGTACAAGCTTTCACCTTTACTGCCAACACCGCATTGGATGACTTGGTCGCTGCCTTCGAAGGATGGATCGTAGAAGCTATCGAAACAGCCACCGCCATAAACCGCTTTAAAATCTTGATTAAAGAGTTGCAGGCTAAGTTGCTGGCCACCAATATTGGCGTGGGTGTAAGTCAAACTTGTGGTAGTCACTTGGTTGTTGGCGGCTTCCCATGGCTGAGTTTCTTTAACTGCACCTGTGGGGACACCATTGGGCTTGTCACCTGCAACGGGCATCCAATCGCCATTGTTGTCTGCATTGTAATGGTTAACCATTAATTCAAGGCGAGACTCATCGAAGTTATGGCCAAGCTTGATGAAGAAGTCTTTGCTTTGACTGTCCATCGACTCGCCTTGAGTCGTGTCGACACCCACTACGTTATGGTTAGCATCGTAATAGACGCCATTATTGCGGTAGCTAACCGAACCTATCATGTCGATAAATTCTGACTCGCCAGAAAACGCATAGCTAGCACCAAAGCTTAAGCCATTGGATTTCATTGAATCAGGCACTGTGACATCGAAACTAGCAACTTGTTCGCTGTCGCCTGTTGGCTTTTTAGTGATGTAGTTGATGATGCCGCCTTGGGCACCGAGACCGTGCATTGCATTGGCGCCGTGAATGATTTCGATGCGCTCAATCATGGCAGGATCTATGGTTTGTCCTTCTCTACCACCACTGCGAAGTGGGTTCGATTGAGGCACGCCGTCGATCATAATCAATGGCGGACGACCTCGCAGGGTTTCACCTGTGTTACTCATCTTCTGGCGGCTCGGTGAAAAGCTAGGCGCTAAGTTACCGATAATAGTCGATAAATCTTTAGTGGTGCGGAACTGTTCTTCTAATTGGGCGCGGTCGATGATAGTGACAGTATTGGGGATCGAGCTGGGAGATTTATCCATTCGACTCGCGGTGACAGTGATTTTTTCTATGTCTTTATTTTTGTTGCTTGGACTGTTCTCTGTGGCATCTTGGGCCGTAGCGGATTGGGTTAACGCTGCTAATACGGCTAAAGCAACAAACGAGGTTTTGAATGTCATATAACTTCCTGCTAAGGGCGAATGAGTTTGTTACACCGGCTCCCTTGGCATAGGTTAATATTCCATTAAATTGTATTGCAAATGATAACGATTTTTATTATTCGCGATTTTAGGGGAGGAATTACAGCTTGTCTAGTCACGCCATACAGGAAATTGCATGATTTGACGACAGTATGAATAAATTGCGACACAGCACTCGGTATCGAGAGGTTTTACCGTAAAGGACATACATATAGTGCGAGTTTATGTCGGTAAGGCATTACCTTGTTTGGCATTTGTCTTTGATTTAGGATACCTATATTTTAGTCGCAGGTTTGATTATTTGATTGGGCTACGCGTTTGCCTTAGTGCTTTCGATTGTCTGGCGTGTTGATGGAAGGCTATAATCGCGCCCCTTTATACCGTATCTCGCATTGGTACTCTGATGAACCGTAAAAAGAAGATTAATCAAACCTTGAAGAGCAAGGCAAAAAAGGCCAATGCCAAACTGCAATCTAGCAATAAACCTAAATATATTGCGAAGGCAGAGAGAGAAGCATTAGCTGCGGCAGTTGAGCATGAAATCCCATCAAAAACCGCAGAACCTCAGCTTGATATTGGACTGCCAATAAGCTGATTAAAGTAAGTCGTTAAGCCTATAGTGCAGTTAAATACTCGATAGGGTTTTGATAAAAGGCCTTTTTATAACCTTGGGTTGAAGTATCCATCAGCCAAGGTTTAGGCAATAAGCTCAAAATGGAATAGTGCAAATGGGGCGGTTTACCTTGTGCATTGCCCGTATCGCCGACAGTGCCCAAAGTGTCACCTTGGTAGGCAATCAATCCTGTGGCTGATTCAATTTGTGCTAAATGGGCAAAGTAATGAATTTGCCATTTAGGACCTAAACCAACCACTACATTTCCTCCTTTGAAGAAGTCACCTCGATACAAGAGCAGCATAGGCGTTGGCGCAATCACTGCGGTGTTTTTGGCGGCGAAAATATCTATCCCCTTGTGAACGCCCGATGGACCCCAAGGTTCATACCAAAAGGTTTGGCTGTTCCAATCTTTACTGCTGGCACCTTTTACTGGGATCGCGGGTGACTCAGGGATCAGGTAACCACCAAGTAGCAGTAACGTCAGTGCTAATCCAACATATTTCAATTTCATTTTTTTATCCTGCATTAAGTGTTTGCGTACCTTAAGTTTTAATGAAACTCGCTAAATTCCCGCCAACTTTCAGGATATTGCAAGCGCTCGGCTTCTGAAAGCGATAGCCAATAGGAGCGCCAAAAATAGCTGCACCAAAAGTCGATATTACCTTGAAGACTGCCGAGGGTATCGGGATCGATATTAGGAAAGCTTTCCCATGGATTGGGCGGGGCAGATTTGAATCTGATTAATGCTTCTAGCAAGGGTTTGTCATTGGTCACTAAGGTTATGCACACACCCGCAAAATCGTCATATTGGTTCAGTAATACGCAGGTCGCTTGGGTTGGATGTTCGATAAAACCGTTAAAGTTGACCGTTTGCTCGGGCAATGTGTTAAAGCCTGCCTGGCTAAGTAAAGTGTTTAAGGCCTCTTTCCCTTGGTAAGTCAGCAAGCAATGCAATTGATAAGCAAAAATATCTTCTCTGTTCATAGGTACAACGAGTGGATAGGTTTGTATGATTGGTAAGCTGATATTGGGCATCTGGGCTTGATGAAAAACAGTGTGTAACTCAGTTTGTGGCCTAGATTGCTTGAGGCTATCGCTATTACGCGCAAGGCGTTGTTTAATCCAAGTTAATACTGACATTATTGTTATTTCTCAGTGAACCTTACTGGGGAATGGCGTATTTGCGGATTCTGCAATCGGGGATGCCGTGATTTCCGGGGCCTGCCATCTTAACCAACCTTTTACTCGAGGCGCATCAATATACCAGAGGCCGTTTTGTTGAATTAATGCCAACCGTTCGCGTGATGGGCCAAAGGGGCCGGGATTTTGCTGGGCAATTTCAATACTGCTATCGGTAATTGAGGCAATGATCGCAACGTGACCATAGGGGTTAAATATCCATGGAGAAAACACGAGTAGATCATCCTGCATAGGTTTGGTCTGACTCGCATTAGTGTATTGCTGCATAGCGCGTTTTTCATTCCACATGCCATCGCTTAACTTGTTATCAAAAAAGTCTCTAGCATGGCCTAAAGCGTCAGGCATTTTATGCTGGTAGTGTTGGTAAAAGTAGCGCTTAACAAATTCAACACATTGATATTGAATGCCTAAGTTATAACCATCTATAGATAGGTTACGTCCTGAATGGGTATTAACTCCTCCGTTATAATAGATATTAACCCCGTTTAGAGTGTCGATGACTTCTCCTACTTGATGGTGGGAATTAAAGTTAATCCGAGTTATCAGACTGTAGGCACAGTATACGAGCCCCATCAGTATCGCGAAAAAAGCTAATAGAATGGATAAGCGTCTAATCATCTTTAGTATGGCAAGCTAAAAAGAGTTGTTGAGTAAGATACTTATCTCACTTTCGGGCTGCGTATTTTATGTTCTGAAGAATATGGGCGTCTAGGGTATGGGTTTTATATTGGCACAGGTTAATACTTTTGTGTGATCTAAGGCTATCTAAAACAAAGGCCGCATTAGCGGCCTTTGTTATTTTGGCGGTTAGAGTAAAGCGGTTGCGAGTAGATAACCGACAGCCGATGCTGTCGCTACACCGATAAAGCCTGGAATGATAAAGCTGTGGTTAATTATGAGCTTACCTATTTTAGTCGTACCTGAACGGTCAAAGCCGATACAGGCCAGATCACTTGGATAGGTTGGTAGCACGAAATAACCGTAGCTTGCAGGGAGGAAGGCGATTAAGAGTTTTGGATCGACCCCTAAGGCGAGTCCCATAGGTGCGATTGCTGTGAGTGCTGCCGCTTGGCTATTAACAAGCTTAGAGATGAGAAACAGCACTAAGGCATAGGTCCAAGGCTGGCTTTGTACTACATGGGACAGGTTTTCCTGAAGTACATCCATATGGCTGATGAAGAAAGTATCACTCATCCAAGCCACACCAAATACTGAGAAAATTGCTACCATGCCCGCTTTAAAAACGGGACCGTTAGAGATGTTGGTCGGTTTGACTTTACAGGTCATCAGGATAAAAGCACCTGCAATTAACATCATCATCTGGATCACTAAGTTCATCGAGAGCAAGGTCGACTTACCTTTAACGTCAAAGGCGGGACGCAATTCACTAAATGAACCTAACAGTACCACAGCAGCGATAGCGGTGAAGAAAATCCCCGTTGCCCAGTAAGCTTCCTTCGGATATTTTTGATTTAACAGGGTTTCGCTTTTGTCATAGATAAAGGCTCTTTGGACTGGATCTTTAATGCGTTCTTGAAACTCTTCGTCTTTATCTAAATCTTTACCACGACGCAGACTCCAAAGTGCAGCAGCCATGACACCGCAAAGCGATGCTGGCACTGACACCATTAAAATTTCGAGCAGATTGTAAGCGCGGCCTACACCCTGTTGTGATGCCAGAATCGACACCATAGACACCACAGCTACCGACACGGGCGAAGCACAAATCGCCATTTGTGAAGCGACAGATGCCACCGCCATTGGGCGCTCTGGGCGAATATTTTTCTTCAGCGCGATATCGGAAATAATCGGGAACATGGTGTAAACCACATGGCCAGTACCGCAAAGGAAGGTCAGCGTCCACGTGGTCAGTGGTGCCAGAATCGTGATGTATTGTGGATGACGGCGCAGTAAGCGCTCGGCATACTGCATCATCACATCTAATCCACCCGCGGTTTGCAATACGGCTGCACAGCCAATGACTGCAAGTATGGTTAGCATAACTTGCACTGGCGGTTGTCCCGGCGCTAAACCGAAAACAAAAATCAGTAAAAATAAGCCAATACCGCTGATGAGGCCGAGTCCCATGCCGCCGTAGCGGGTACCTAGCAGTAGGCAGCTAAGCACTACTATAAATTCCATTAAAATCATCCGATTTACCTCTGCGGAACTACCGCTTAGCTATTAGTTGAGTGATGAGTGTCTTCAGGAACATTCTGCGGAGTAAAAGTGTTTGAAAAATTGCGCTGGCGCATGGTGTAAATAAAAAATGGCATTAGTTTTTTCGGAAATTTGACCTAACGCTAGAAACACGTGGCGATAAGTTGCATTCTGGTTACGAGTTTTACGGATTGGGCTAACGCTTTGAGCTCACTCCGTTTAAAAGAACGATAACAATACTCAAGGATAAGCCCGTGAAACCTGCCACCTTTAATACCGAAGCCTTTGATGATTGGATCCGCAGCCGCTTTGTGGAACTCAATTCCGAGCTAGAACAGCTTTACTACCAACAAACGGATCGGGCCAATGTGCTCGATATCGGCGCAGAAGCTAAGTTGGCGCTGGAGAGCGAAGGGCGAGAGTTGATTAAGACCTTGCTCGATGAGGGGAATACTGATGAAGGTTTCGACAGTGCCTTCGATTTACTCGGCAATGTGGGCTTGTATATGGCGGCCTGTCGGCGCCATGAAATTACCGAGCCCTCGCGGGAAACGACATCGCCATTAGCTGAGGCTTCTGCGCTCGCCATGCATATTGGCGCTTCAATAGGCGTCACGCCGCGCTTTGCCACCGCACATTTAACCACTCACAATCGTGCCCACAATGGCGTTTATAAGCGCTTTACCGATTTGCCCGCTGAAAAGTTGTTTGTGGATTACAACACTAAAGGCATTTTAGCCTATAAACGCGCCGCCGATGCGCTATTGAAGATCCAGCCTTTGGGCATTTCCCATCCCATCAGTCACGATTTACTGCGAGTCGCTAAACAGGCATTGCAAGATGTGATTGAGTCGAATACCCAATTATTTAATCGATTAGATACGGACCGTTTCTTTTACTGTGTTCGCCCTTACTACAAACCTTATCGGGTGGGCTCGGTCATTTATCGCGGCGCTAACGCCGGGGATTTTGCGGGGATTAATGTAACCGATTTAACGCTAGGTCTTTGTTTTGCAAACGAAGCCTCCTATTCACAAATGCTGGTGGACAAGTTTTTATACATGATGCCGGAGGATCAACAGATATTGCGCGAGTGCATGCGTCGGCCGAATTTGATGGATGATTTTCTACAGGCAAAAGACAGTGCAAACCAAACTTGGTATCAAGAAAATTTGCGACTCTTTATCGAAGTCTGCGAATTACATGGCGAGACTGCGATTCAGCATCATAATGAGTTAGTAACTAAATATATTGCAGAGCCTTCGACAAGTATGGAGCAGCAACATCTGGCTAAAGTTACCGCGAGTGGTCCGCCACTGCATGTGCTACTCGGCTCATTGGAGCGACTCAGAGACAGACGCGCCGCCGCTCAACGCAGCGATATTCGGACTCGTTATTGTGATATTAAAAAACTAAAAGAGAGTTTGAGATAACACTATGTTTGAAGATTTTAAAAAGGACTTTTACCTAGCAGGTCCAGGATATCTATTAAACCATTCCGTTGGCCGGCCATTAAAATCGACCGAGCAGGTCTTTAAAGAAGCCTTTTTTGCGCCTTGGCAGGAGTCGGGGCGTGAACCTTGGGGCCAGTGGTTGGGTGTGATTGATGATTTTACCTTTGCTTTATCTAAGTTATTTAACGGCCACCAAAAGGATTTTTGCCCTCAGGTCAATCTTTCCAGTGCGCTGACTAAAATTGTCATGTCCCTCGACAGATTGAACCGCGAACACGCCGTTGTGTTAATGAGTGAGATTGATTTTCCCAGCATGGGTTTTGCCCTTAAAAAAGCGCTGCCTGCCAGTTGCGAAGTACGCTTTATTCCTAAAGGGCTCGATATCACCGACCCTAATGTGTGGGATGCGCATATCAGCCGCGATGTGGATCTGGTGTTTGTCAGCCATGCTTACTCGAATACGGGGCAGCAGGCGCCATTAGCCAATATTTTCACTATAGCCCGTGAGCGAGGTTGTTTGAGCTTAGTGGATGTAGCGCAATCGGCGGGGATTATTCCGCTGGATCTCGCGCGCCTACAACCCGATTTTTTAATCGGTTCAAGTGTGAAATGGCTCTGCGGTGGCCCTGGTGCTGCCTATCTTTGGGTTAATCCCGCCATATTGGATAGTTGTCAGCCTAAGGATGTGGGTTGGTTTAGCCACGAGAATCCGTTCGAATTTGATATCCATGATTTTCGTTACCAGCATTCCGCACTGCGCTTTTGGGGAGGGACACCATCAATCGCGCCTTATGCCATTGCCACCCATAGCATTCATTATCTTGCTGGTTTAGGTACTCCGTTGCTGCGTAAATACAATCAGCAATTGATTGATGCCGTGGCACAAGAGCTCGACCATGAGTTTGTGTCGCCGCGGGATACTGAAAAGCGCAGCGGCACGCTTATTCTGCAGTTTGGTAAACAGCAACATCAAATGATGACGGCATTGGCGAACGCGAATATTAGTGTCGACGCCCGCAGTATGGGGATCCGGATTTCTCCGCATATTTATAACAATATGTCCGATATCAAGTTGTTACTTGATGTGATTAAAGCAAATCGCTAACTTAAATGATTTAAAATGGCTTACTAGGCTAGGTTGTACTACGTAATTACAACTAACAAGGCACAACACTCATGGAGGCAAACCGCGACATGGTCGTTCCCGTATGTCGGCGTTAATTCACCGCCACACAGGCAACTTGAGGTTATTTATTGGGTGCGATCATGCTTAAATCTTGTAGTCATAGCGGCAGACCATAGGTCGCGGGGTGTGGAGCTTGGGATCGCTGGGCGTGATCGCTAAATCTGCAGGTAGCATAACAGTATCGATGATCAACGCACTGCTCATATCAACGAGTGTCAGCGGGATGGTAAAGAGCAGCAAAGGCGGGGCCGCCAACGCGGAGATAATCATACACTCCTCGCCATTATCAACAGCCGTTTGCACACTTGAGAAAGAATGACCCCAAGTTGAATCTTCTCCCATCCTCGACGTTATCGTTGCACATCCCGTGAGAGAACAGCACACGACCAACCAAGTCAACCAACGCATAACCACTCCATTGTTTATATGTGAAAAACTGCATTGCTTCGGTATGATCTACTCACTTGATCAACTGAGAGCGTTAGTGATGTGGAACCAGATCTGGTTTCATTTGACGCCAACCTGTTCTGTTTCAACAGCTTGGCATTCTAACTATATGATTATATCTGTCAATTATTCATCAACAGAAACGAGATACAACCAACCTCAATAACCTAGTTGTTAACGGCGACTCTTGTTTTGGATTGGTATTATACCAATCACATTAAATATCTCATCAGTTCAGAGCCTCACAAGCATCTCAATCCAAGGCGCATTGACGCAGAAATGGTATTCCCTTTTAAGTCAATGCAACACCGGAGTGGGATGCTTGTGTGGCTCCCGAAGGGCGGCTGATGTTCACTACATGGCAACGCGCTTTATACTGCGTTTAAGGCTTTCGACAGAGCACCACTATGCCTTCAAGCCTTCGCCTTGTCTAAAGCGCGTTGAACTCCCGCTGAATGAACAGATATTTAATACGATTGGTATTAATCATGGAGGTTTGTATGCCGTGCCCTCGCAGAACTCAGATGAGTTTTGAACATACTCTTTAAAATCAGTCTCCACTTCCCTCACTGGCCATCTAGCTACTTTTATTACTTTCCTTAAAACTGTTTCAGTAAATATTCGCTTGAGGGTAGGCCGAGAGCATATTATGTTGCTGATTTAAAATGGATGACTGGATTTACGCTTGGCGATGGCCACGCTACAAGTAGAGTCTACCGAGAGGTAACAGGATGAACAATAAAGCAGCGGCGTCGACAGAGCAAGACACACAACCGTTGAACGACAGCCGGTATGAAGACCTGCCGCGCAGTGAGTTCCTGCAATTACCCCAAGAGGAGCAAGACCGGCTCAATAAGCTACGTCAGCAGCGGGTACGCGAGGCACCGACCCTCTATGAGTGGGATATTAAGGTAGCGACTGTGTATGGCATTGGGTGGATCATGGTCCTTATTCCGTGCGGGATTACGGCTCTAGTTGGGTTGGTGACATACTGGTATGGATTTGAGCAATGGTATTATTTTCTCATCATAGTGATGATTTTTGGGCCATTTATCCGCTACCTCTGGTTGGCCGACAAACAGTACCATTATCGGCTCACCACTGAGGGTTTAGTTACTACCTATCATGACGCGATTCCGGATGCAGCCTACGCGGTAGTGCGGGGGCTGGCTTGGTTTGGAGTGGTGGTTTGTATTGTCGGGGTGGCCTTTTTAGGTCCCGCAGCGCTGATTGGTGCAGGCGGAATGGCTCTGGGGGCATTTTTCTTTACTGGTTTTAAAAATGTAGAAACCACCTCAATAAGTGCTATCAAGCGTGGACATCCCCATATGATAAAAGTGACCCACAAGAGGCCATATATATCGTGTGATACAGACAGGTTTTATTTCGGATATTATTCAAATCTCGACTGTTATTGCCATCCCGAAGATATGCATAAAGTGTTGTCGCTACTGATGAAGCAATTACCGGGGTCGAAACTCTTTTTATTGAAAAATGAACGAATAGTTGGCCTCTCTAAAGTTGGCACCCGTGACGGCGAACCAGTCCAATTGTCAGATTTTGCCCCTGAGAATACCCAGCCCAGTTAACGTTTTTTCTCGCGCCTGTTATTGGCGCTAATTACGACCATTATCTGGATGCAGGCTAACAGACCTTTAGCGGCGAGGTCGTCAAGGGTGAGAAGACATTAAGTACGAGCTGTGTGGGTAGGTTAACGATGACCATGCAGTACTGTGGGCACAGCAAAGGAATAGCTATATGAATAAGAGAGCAGCGCCGCAGCAGTTGGCGTCGACAGAGCAAGAGACACAACCGTTGGACGACAGTCGGTATGAAGACCTGCCGCGCAGTGAGTACCTGCAATTACCCCAAGAGGAGCAAGACCGGCTCTATCAGTTGCGTCAGCAGCGGGTACGCGAGGCACCGACCCTCTATGAGTGGGATATTAAGGTAGCGACTGTGTATGGCATTGGGTGGATCATGGTCCTTATTCCGTGCGGGATTACGGCTCTAGTTGGGTTGGTGACATACTGGTATGGATTTGAGCAATGGTATTATTTTCTCATCATAGTGATGATTTTTGGGCCATTTATGCGCTACCTCTGGTTGGCCGACAAACAGTACCATTATCGGCTCACCACCGAGGGTTTAGTTACCACCTATCATGACGTTATTCCGGATGCCGCCTACGCGGTAGTGCGGGGGCTGGCTTGGTTTGGGGTGGTGGTTTGTATTGTCGGGGTGGCCTTTTTAGGCCCGGCCGTCTTAGTCGGCGCGGGTGGTTTTGCCGTGATGGCATTTTTCTTCACAGGTTTTAAAAATATAGAGACAACTTATGAGAGTCCTATAAAAAATGGGCATCGTCATTTGATTAAGGTAACGCGGAATCGTCCATTTATTGCCTGCCAATCGGATGTGCGAACAATGGGCTTACGCGCAAGTATTCGTCTTCATTGCCCATTGGATAAGATACACATTATCTTGTCATTGCTGATGACGCAGTTACCTGATTCTGAAATCCGTGTATTTAAAAATGAGCGCGTGTTAGATGGCGTACCATTTGCGTCATTTGAGTCAGGCGAACCTGCCCAACTGTCAGATTTCGCCCCTAAGAATCCCCAGCCCAGTTAACGTTTTTTCTCGCGCCTGTTATTGGCGTGAGATTCGGTGTCATCAGTGGCAGCTTTGCCACCAAGATGCTAACAGGCCTTATAGCGGCAAGATCGTCAAGAGTGAGAAGACATTAAGTACGAGCTGTGTGGATAGGTTAACGATGACCGTGCAGTCCGTGGGCACAGCAAAGGAATAGCTATATGAATAAGAGAGCAGCGCCGCAGCAGTTGGCGTCGACAGAGCAAGAGACAAAACTGTTGGACGACAGTCGGTATGAAGACCTGCCGCGCACTGAGTACCTGCAATTACCCCAAGAGGAGCAAAGCCGGCTCAATAAGCTACGTCAGCAGCGGGTGCGTGAGGCGCCCACGCTTTATGAGTGGGATATTCGGGTGGCGACTGTCTATGGTCTATTTTGGTTAACCTTCCTGATCCCGTGTGGTTGCTTAGCACTTATAGGGTGCTATTTGCTATCTGGCGATACTAGCTTGGGTATAGGGTTAATCATCATGGCTTTAATTATGTGCTTATCTGCTCGTTACCTCTGGTTTGCAGACAAACAGTACCATTATCGGCTCACCACCGAGGGTTTAGTTACTACCTATCATGACGCTATTCCGGATGCCGCCTACGCGGTAGTGCGGGGGCTGGCTTGGTTTGGGGTAGTTGTTTGCATCGTCGGAGTGGCCTTTTTAGGCCCAGCAGCGCTGATTGGTGCAGGCGGAATGGCTCTGGGGGCATTTTTCTTTACTGGTTTTAAAAATGTAGAGACAACTTATGAGAGCCCTATAAAAAATGGGCATCGTCATTTGATTAAGGTAACGCGGAATCGTCCATTTATAGCCTGCCAATCGGATGTACGAACAATGGGCTTACGCGCAAGCATTCGTCTTCATTCCCCATTGGATAAGATGCACACTATCTTGTCATTACTGATGACGCAGTTACCTGATTCTGAAATCCGTGTATTTAAAAATGAGCGCGTGTTAGATGGTGTACCATTTGCGTCATTTGAGTCAGGCGAACCTGCCCAACTGGTAGATTTTGCCCCTGACAATAACCAGCTTAGTTGAATAAAGCGTGGACACTTAACAATAATGGCGCGGTAGTTAACTTCCGACTATATAGGTGGTTTTTCTGCTGCATCCATGTTTAGTTTAGATCGGTTTTTAACCATCTATCTCTATTGTTGCTGTTGCCGCGGTGTCTGGCGTGCCTTCTCTGAATGATAAAAGAGTGGTTGGCGATGATGCCTATTTAGAGAACAACGCGATGATTGAATCAGAATAAAAGTTGTATATACCTTCAAAATACAAAAAGCCCCGATAGCGTTGCTATCGAGGCTTTTATATTTTCTGTATCAATTACATAAAGCGAGCCAGTTGTATAGCGATAGCCATTACAGGCTGTAGTACATTTCAAACTCAAGTGGGTGAGTTGTACGTGCTACGCGCTCAGCTTCTGCTGTTTTCAGTACGATATAAGATTGGATGAAATCTTCACTGAACACGCCGCCTTTAGTCAGGAACTCATGGTCAGCTTGCAGATTTTCAAGGGCGTTTTCTAATGACGTTGCCACTTGTGGGATTTCAGCCGCTTCTTCTGGAGGCAGATCGTACAGATCTTTGTCCATCGCTTCACCTGGGTGGATCTTGTTTTGGATACCGTCAAGACCCGCCATCAGCAGCGCTGCGAAACCTAAGTATGGGTTTGCATGTGGATCTGGGAAACGTGCTTCGATACGACGGCCTTTAGGGCTTGGTACCACTGGAATACGGATTGATGCAGAGCGGTTACGGGCAGAGTAGGCCAACATAACAGGTGCTTCAAAGTGTGGCACTAAACGCTTGTAAGAGTTAGTGCTTGGGTTAGTGAAAGCATTCAGCGCGCGAGCGTGCTTGATGATACCACCTATGTAGTACAGAGCCGTTTCACTTAAACCTGCGTATTTGTCGCCAGCGAACAAGTTAACACCGTCTTTCGCCAGAGATTGGTGAACGTGCATGCCGCTACCGTTGTCACCAACGATGGGTTTAGGCATGAAAGTCGCCGTCTTACCGTAAGCGTGTGCCATGTTGTGCACTACGTACTTCAGAATTTGGATTTCATCCGCTTTCTTAGTCAAGGTGTTGAAGCGAGTTGCGATTTCGTTTTGACCTGCTGTCGCCACTTCGTGGTGATGCGCTTCAACCACTTGGCCCATTTCTTCGAGCACTAAACACATAGCGCTACGTAGGTCTTGTGATGAGTCAACCGGTGCAACTGGGAAGTAACCGCCTTTAACAAATGGACGGTGACCTGTGTTGCCGCCTTCGTAGCTAGTGCCTGAGTTCCAAGCCGCTTCTTTAGCGTCGATCTTAACGAAACAACCTGACATGTCAGTACCGAAACGGACATCGTCAAATAGGAAGAATTCTGGTTCTGGTCCAATCAATACAGTATCAGCGATACCAGTAGAGATCAGGTAAGCTTCTGCTTTTTTAGCAATTGAGCGTGGGTCACGGTCGTAACCTGTCATAGTACCGGGTTCAAGAATGTCACAACGGATCAGCGCTGTAGTTTCTTCGGTGAAAGGATCCAGTACAAATGTCGTTGGATCTGGCATCAGTACCATGTCTGATTCGTTAATGCCTTTCCAACCTGCGATAGAAGAACCGTCAAACATTTTGCCGTCTTCGAAGAAATCAGCATCTACCTGATGAGAAGGAATAGATACGTGCTGCTCTTTACCTTTAGTGTCGGTAAAACGTAAATCAACGAACTTAACTTCTAATTCTTCAAGTTGCTTTAAAACTGATTCAACTGACATTCTCAAGCCTCCGGTAGGGTAAAGGGATGCCCCTTCTATAATCTTTTAACTCAAGTGATTTATCTTGAGCCAAACTTACGAGCTATAAAGCGATATCCATGCCAATAATTTAACTTACTGATTAACATGGTTTAAAATCTTTGTTGCACTTAATTGGATTCGCGTGCGCACCATAATGGTGCTTTTGTCTGTGGCATTTTGGTGCATTACTCCATTTTGGTGCGCACTGAATTGATTCATGCAAACCTTAAGCTGGGACGCACAGCGATAACATGCACCGCTTAATATGGCAATGAGATGGCAATGACACTTTGGCTTTCACTATCTCAGTAAGTACTGCCTCTGTGAAGCTCGCACATACTTTTAGCACAGAACGGGACTATTTATCACCGCATAACCTCCGCATAATTGTCATAAAACCATGCTAGTCTGTCCAACTATGCCATGCATTATCAATCCAATAGTGGTTTATTATCATATTATTAGGAAAGAGTTCGTTCTCATGTGCGAAATGTCTTTGCTGTTCACAGGCCAAGTGAAATCAGTGATGCGTAAGAAAGGTATCCCGTGACAATGAAGTGAGTCTTAATGTCATCGGGTGTAAACGCCAACATGAACGTTAGATTAAGTGTGCCGCAGAATTTATTGCAGTGTGTTCACGTGGTAATTTCTCTGTACCTAAGTCGATTTTGCTGATGCTTAAATCGACATTAGCAGGGCTAACATTGAATACGAAAAATAGCAAATTCAGCTGCTTAACTCAGATTTTTCCTATGAATATGGCAATTAAACAGAGCGTTAACTCTGGCTACAGAGGATTTCACTCAGTGGATGATTGACGGAAATTACCCAAGGATTGGCGGATTGTTTTATAAGTGTTCAAAAATAATCCTGTGCGCCAAGGCCGCTCTGGAGTAGAATGGCACGCTTTTTATTGTGGTAGATCGAGCTCGATCACCATAACGAATTACTGAAATATCCCTATTTTTGTTTGATGGTAAGAGGTTTATCCGTGCTAGAGAATTTACGTAACATCGCCATTATTGCACACGTTGACCATGGCAAAACGACCCTGGTAGACAAGTTGCTGTCACAGTCAGGCACCCTTGCAACCCGAGGAGAAGCCACTGAGCGGGTGATGGACTCCAACGATCTTGAAAAGGAACGTGGGATCACGATTCTGGCAAAGAATACTGCCATCAAGTGGAACGACTACCGTATTAACATCGTTGATACCCCAGGCCACGCCGATTTCGGTGGTGAGGTTGAGCGTGTTCTGTCTATGGTTGACTCAGTATTATTGCTAGTTGATGCCGTTGACGGTCCAATGCCACAAACTCGCTTCGTAACGAAGAAAGCGTTTGCTCAAGGCCTAAAGCCAATCGTTGTTATTAACAAAATTGACCGTCCAGGTGCACGCCCAGATTGGGTTATTGACCAAGTATTCGACCTGTTCGATAACTTAGGTGCAACTGACGAGCAGCTAGATTTCCCAATCGTTTACGCTTCTGCGTTAAACGGTTTTGCAACTTTAGATCCGGATGTAGCGAGCGATGATATGACGCCGCTGTTCCAAACTATCGTTGAAAAAGTATCTTTCCCAGATGCTGACGCCGAAGGCGCGTTCCAGATGCAAATTTCGCAAATCGACTACAACTCATACGTGGGTGTTATCGGTATCGGCCGCATCAAGCGTGGTAGCGTGAAAACGAACCAACAAGTGACTATTATTGGCGCTGATGGCAAAACTCGTAACGGTAAAATGGGCCAAGTATTAGGTTACATGGGTCTAGACCGTACTGAAGTTGAAATTGCTAACGCTGGCGACATCGTTGCTATCACTGGTTTAGGCGAGCTGAAAATTTCTGACACTATCTGTGCCGTTGGTGCAGTAGAAGCTATGCCACCTTTGACTGTTGATGAACCTACTCTGACCATGACTTTCCAAGTTAATACTTCACCTTTTGCAGGTAAAGAAGGTAAGTATGTGACTTCACGTAACATTCTGGAGCGTCTGCAAACAGAATTAGTCCACAACGTAGCACTGCGTGTTGAAGAAACAGAAAGTCCAGATCGCTTCCGTGTATCTGGCCGTGGTGAATTGCATTTATCAATCTTGATTGAAAACATGCGTCGTGAAGGTTACGAGTTAGCCGTATCACGTCCAGAAGTTATTCTGAAAACTATCGACGGTGAACTGTGTGAACCATTTGAAACCTTGACTGTTGACGTTGAAGAAGAAGATCAAGGCACAGTAATCGAGAAATTAGGTACCCGTAAAGCTGAAATGAAAGACATGCAGCTTGATGGTAAAGGTCGTGTACGTATTGACTTCATCATCCCAAGCCGTGGTTTAATCGGTTTCCAAACTGAGTTTATGACTGCGACTTCTGGTACAGGTCTAATTTATCACTCATTCGACCATTATGGTCCGCACAAAGGTGGCGATATCGGTCAACGCGCTAACGGCGTATTGATCTCTAACGCAACGGGTAAGGCTCTGACCTTCGCACTGTTCGGTCTGCAAGATCGCGGTCGTCTCTTTATCGGCCACGCCGCTGAAGTATACGAAGGCCAAGTGGTTGGTATTCACGCTCGCTCAAACGATCTGACAGTTAACTGTTTGAAAGGTAAGCAGCTGACCAACATGCGTGCTTCTGGTACTGACGAAGCCCAAGTGTTGACTACGCCAATCACAATGACACTTGAGCAAGCGCTTGAGTTCATCGATGATGATGAATTAGTTGAAGTAACGCCTAAGAACATTCGTGTTCGTAAGAGACACTTGACTGAAAACGATCGTAAGCGCTTTAACCGCGGTTAATGCCAGTCTGTTAATTCAGGTGACACGCCCTTAAGGTGAGTCAATCGGTTTAAAAAGCCCTGCATAGGAAACTGTGCAGGGCTTTTTGTTGGGATAAATTGAGTAATAGGTATTATACCAATCACATTAAATAGCTAATCAGTTCAGAGCCTTACAGGTATCTCAATCCAAGGCGCATTGACGCAGAAATGGTTATTCCCTTTTAAGTCAATGCAACACGGGAGTGGGATGCCTGTGTGGCTCCTGAAGGGCGGCTGTTCACAACATGGCAACGCGCTTTATACTGCGTTTAAGGCTTTCGACAGAGCACCACTATGCCTTCAAGCCTTCGCCTTGTCTAAAGCGCGTTGAACTCCCGCTGAATGAACAGATATTTAATACGATTGGTATTAGTAGTCCTCATCCATCACCCGTATGCAATTGCGCCCTGCGGATTTTGCGCGGTAGAGAGCGGCGTCCGCTTGGCGAACGAGTTCTAAAGCATTTTGTTTGTTAGAGGGTTGCAGATAGGCGACGCCTGCGCTCACTGTTACAATCCCAAGGTCGGTATTTGCATGCGGAATGGCAATGGCTTGGATCAGTTGATGGATGTGCTGTGCTGTCTCAAGTACGGTTTGATTATCGACATTTGGTAATAGAATGACAAATTCTTCGCCGCCGTAGCGAGCGACTAATTCGCCCGCTCTGCGACCGGACTGGGACAGTGTACTCGCTAATTGTTTAAGGCAATCATCTCCGGCGAGGTGGCCATAGTGATCGTTAAATTGTTTAAAGTGGTCAATATCGAGCATGATGAGGGCCAGTGATGAATTGCTCCTTTGTCCACGACTCCACTCCGTTTGTAACATCATGTCAAATAGGCGGCGATTGCCGATATTGGTTAAACCGTCGGTATTGCTGAGTATTTCAAGTTGCCTATTGGCTTCTGCCAGCTCACTAGTTCGAGCTGTGATCATGGATTCAAGTTCGACGTTACGTTCCTCTAATCGCGCGATCGGGTAAATTTCCCCTTTGTGGGCTAAGCCGTAGGGGATGGATATGCCACTGTGGACAATCATCCAGTCGTTGTTTTCTCGGTGAAATATCAACACTAGCCGTGCTGTTTCGCGGGAAAGCATAGGATTAGGGATAGGTAAGTGGATATGGAAAAAGGCAGTCACAACCACGAGGTTGTCGGCAAGGTCTTGTAAAGAAAGATCTAACATTTCGATGTGGATTCGCTCAGGCACTTGTGCAAAGTCCTGACGAGTGATTCGCACCCATTCTTCCCTGCTGGTGACAAGCTGGTCACTGCTCCCTGCATAGCCGCTAAAGTTATCACTAAAGCGACGAGTTAGCCTGTCATCACGGGAGGCATACATCTCAATATATTCGTCAAATAACGAATGGATCAATTGCTGTCGGTCGGGTCGCATAGGTTAGCTCCGTTGGGGAACATAAAACCATTTTTCTAATATCCGTATAGGAATATTATCTGCGATAAAGTCTAGCTGTTGCCTGATTGTAATCAATTTTATGACGTATATATTAAAAATACTGTAGAGAGTGATGTAAGCCATTATCTGCAGTATGTTTTGTGAGACAAAATTTTTGCATTCACCTAATGTATCATTTAGCCCAAGTATTATTTAACACAAGCCTGCTGGGATTATTCAAAATCAGGCAAAGCTCGTTGGTATTGCTTAGCAGGGGTTGCTGATGAGAGGTTACTGGATTGCGTTAGCTGAGTGTGTCACTAGGCGGCACGTGAGGTCTTTTCTGGATAGTATTTGGCAGTTGCTTTATTGCTAACGCCTATCTCGCTGTGGTGCGGCCGAGGACGTCGGGATACTCGATAGGACTTAGAGCCCTATCGAGTGAGCGTCAAGCTTATGACTTAGCTTTATCTGCCAATTTTACCGCATTGACACTTTCACCTTTGAAGCTGATAGTCACATTTTTCTGAGCGACTTCATTATCTTTGAGCAAAGTCTTAGTGGTTTCTGCCAGCATTGGAGAAGCTGCATTTAACGCACTAAGATCATAGGCCCAAACTTCTAGATCCGCTTCATTATAAGTGCTAGCAGGCGCACCTAATTTTTCAGTGATTGTTTGCTTGGTTGAGCCTTCTTTAATGCCGAATGTATTTTTAATCGCTTCATTCGTTGCGCTGTCTAACGCATTGGTTGCCGTATCATTCACTGTGTCAGTGACAGATTGAGTTGCTGATTTAACGATTGAATCGAATGGGCCAGCATAAGCAAATAATGGCAGAGCAGTAAGAGCGATCAATAATGATTTTTTCACACAATAATTCCTTTGGTTAATACATTCCTTTATTAAATGCGCGCGAATTAGACCAGTAATTAGATTTCGTGTCAATTAAGCATCTGTTCTATATGATTTTATTTTAATCCTTTCAGATTATTCCTACTAAGTGGGTCAACCTTTAGTTGTACCTAAAGGTTTCCATTTTGAGGTTTTCTAGTCTTATCTGCTGCTGTTTTTCAATTTCGTTAGTGTTTTATTCCATCGCAATTGGATCCCATCATATGTGTCATTTTAGGTGTTCTAGTGCCCAATTCTATTAATCACTTGGATCAATTCCATGCGGATGTTGTCTGGTGTTTGGCTATGCCAGAAACCTGCTAAGTAAGCGCCCAGCGGTAGGATAAATAATGCGATAAGCACTAATGCGAGCAATCCCTTATGACCGAGTCTGTGGCCGGATTTCAGTCCAAGGCCGAGGGCGGCGGATTTAGGGCAAGCTGCGACACAGCGCATGCAGGCTTGGCACTCGTCACTGCGAACCGTGGTTTTAGTGTGCACTATGATGTTTGCTGGGCAAGCGCGGGTGCACTTGTCGCATTTCATCCCTTTTGCTTCGATAAGGCAGTGCTGGGTATTGCGGCGAATTTTTAATGGGCTTGCAAAGCTTAAGATCCCAAGCATAGCACCATAGGGACACAAGTAACGGCAGAATCCCTGACGACGCCATGCAGCTAAAGCGAGGATCAGCGCAAATACCAGTAGCGTGATTAGGCTGGGTGTTAGGAAGAACAATGCCATCTTCAAGTCGGCAATCTTATGATAATTACCTTCAAGATAATGGGGGATGGATTGTGCTGGCATACCAATGACTATGTAGCAAAGTGCTAGGAGTAATAGATATTTCAATATTCGCAGTGGCCAATCTAGCCAAGCGGGTGGTGTAAGCTCTGATTTAATAAAGCGTTTTCTAAAGGAATACAGATATTCCCCTGCCAGACCTAATGGGCAAGCCCAACCGCAAAATGCCCGCTTGCAGAGTAAACCTGTGAGTAATACCGCCGCTAGCATGACTGCTGCCGCAGGATGGGTTTGATCCCACAAATTGAGGCTGATAATGGCTTTAAGCTCAATGCCACCCGCAATCGGTAAAAAGGCATCGACTACGTCTGGGCGCATTAGCCAAGGCGTGATTCCTTGCTTAAGCAGTACGGTATTGATTGTGTATTGTATGGCAACCAGCAAGAGCGATAGCGCTAAGACATGTTGAGTCCCTTCACGAAGGGTATTGATTTTAATTTCACCCTTGAGTGCATCAGGCGCAAATTTATGCCCAAGTAGCATCAGTGGTAGTGCAATAAGAAGCCCGAGAGCCAGTGGCCAATAAAGACTCATTGCCACCGCACCGATACTGAGCAACAGTGTGGCGACCGCGCCCCATTTCTGGCCGCTCCAATAGCTGAGGGAGGCGAGATACATGAGTGCCAACATCAGCGTGAGTGATTCGATAAAAGTCATAGTGATGAATACAGCTAATAAGTTACAAGTACAGGCTCTGAGTGGTGAACTGAGGATAAGTTTTTGAGTAATAAGTGAAATTGTGCGTCAGATCTAAGATTCGCGCTATCAATCAATTAAAGCGCGCCATAGCTCACAAAGCTAAGTGTTTTAGTCTTGCACAAATAAAGTATGGCTTGCAGGGACAGAGGGCCAGGTCACACAAAGAATAAAAAGCCCCAGCAATTTATTTTGCTAGGGCTTAGGAATTCAGTGGGGCATTTGGATTAATTTTTTGATTTTTCGAGTGCTTCGATAAATTTGCTCGATTCGTTAATCGAGGTGTTCATCTCTTTAATCAGGGCCGAAATATCGGTTTGCAGACTCGCAAATTCGCTTTTAATCGCACCAATGGCTTGGGCGTTCAAGTTATGCTTGAGATACAGCATATTGTCTTTCATGGCGGTGAGTATCGGCGGCATTTTTGACTCGGCACGGCGCATACTTTTGATCAATTGTTCATAGGCGCGGCGCGTTTCTTTGAGTTTAGCTTCACTGTTGCGGCGTAGATTAGCTTTACTGATCTCGCTAATTTCATTTTGCCACTCATCGAACAGTGCTTCGGCTACATCTTCGACTTTATTGATGCGGTTGCTGACGTTGTCGGCGGCACTTTGAGCCGATTCGTATTCATCTTTGGCTCTGCTATAGGCTTTTTCTAAGTTGCCATCACTGTAATTGAGCAGCGCTTGCATTTCTTCTAGGGCTGAGCTGAACTCTTTTTGAGCATCCTGTTGGGATTTTTTCGCATCTTTAACTCTGTCGACCATAATATCGCGTTTATGGTAACCGACCTTTTCCATTGCGCCGTAGTAGGCACTCTGGCAACCACTAAGCAGGAGACTTGTGGCAATCAGCCCTGAAGCTATCAGTCTTTTCATTGGGTGTTCCGTCGCTGAATGAAATTAATTAATCGGCTTTAAATCGCGCCGCATCGATAATACTCCACAGATGAAAGATAGCACCTATTACCGCGGGCACAATCAGCCACCAGAGGGCATAACCCACCACTGTGATAATGAAAAATAACAGTGCGGCCATTATTCTGCCTTGCAATAATTGGCCTAGCCCAGGAAAAAATAGGCTAGCAATAGCGGAAATAACGTTACCTGCAGATCCTTGTTGAGACATCAATGCACTCCTTAGACTTGTAAATTAAGTGTTTATTGTACGAAGATAACGAGTCTATACCAACAGAATCAAGAGAAACCCGTGACTAAGAAGATAGAACTGGCACAAATTCGCGCCTTATTCCTCGGGATCTGGCACTTCCTGCTGCATTTGAGACGGCGTTTAGTTGAAGATCAAATCAATATTCGCGCCGGACATTTAGCCTATGTCACACTGTTGTCACTCGTGCCTATGGTGGCGGTGACTATGTCTATGCTGTCAGCTTTTCCGGTATTTAAGGGGATACGTGGACAGATAGAAGGTTTCGTTTATCAGAATTTTTTACCCGCCGCTGGCGATACTGTGCAAGTGTATATCAATGAGTTTGTGGCCAATGCCTCTAAGGGGACTGCGGTTGGGATTGCGGCCTTAGTTGTGGTTGCCATTTTGCTAATTTCCGCCATTGATAAATCGCTCAATAACATTTGGCGTACTAAAGAGAAGCGTTCAGTGGTGGTGGCTTTTTCTATGTATTGGATGGTCATCACTTTGGGCCCGGTATTGGTGGGGGCCAGTTTGGTCGCCACTTCCTACGTGGTGTCACTGAAGGTCTTTGACGGTCAGTTGTCGGGTGTGGTGCCCGTGTTTCTTGAGCGTTTGCCCATGCTGTTCTCAGTTGCGGCATTCTTGCTGTTGTATATGGTGGTGCCTAATCAAAAAGTGAAGTTTCTACATGCACTATTAGGGGCGATTGTTGCCGCAATCTTGTTTGAGTTAGGCAAAAAAGCCTTTGCTTTGTATGTCACTCAGTTTCCGAGTTATGAAGCGATTTATGGTGCTTTAGCCGTGATCCCCATTATCTTTGTCTGGGTGTATTTATCGTGGATGATAGTATTACTCGGCGCGGAAATTACCGCCGCGATGCCTGAATATTTAGATTATGAGTCGAGCTCAGATGATGACGAAACCGCTCTGAATGCTAAGCCCCTAGAAAATGCCTCCCAAGATAATTCCGCTGCGGTGTTAACTTCGGCTGAGGTGACGGCACTCAAGGCGGTGGCTAAATCTGAATGACCCCATTAGAGGATTATTAATGGCGATGACACTGAATGCCTGAATCCTTCCCATCTTTTATCCGTCGCGACTGGTTTAACGTTGGCAATGGTCAGCAATTGCATCTGGCGCAATACGGTAATCCACAAGGTATCCCGCTGCTGTATTTGCACGGCGGTCCAGGAGCGGGTTGTGATATCGGTGATTTAGCTTTATTTAATGGCGATCAATATTGGATTTTGCTTTTAGATCAACGCGGGTCTGGGCAATCTTTACCCTTTGGCGATTTAGCAAATAACAATTTTACTGGTTTGATTAGCGATATTGAGGCGATTCGCCTTGCATTGGGTATTGAGCGTTGGTGTTTAGTCGGAGGCTCTTTTGGGGCCACATTAGGCTTAATTTACAGCGGATTATTCCCAGAGCGGGTGATTGCACAGGTACTGTGGGCGTTATTTATTCCATCCAAAGAAGGTCTCGACTGGCTCTATGGTGCTGACGGCGCGGCAAAATTGCAACCTGCTGCTTATCGACTCTTCAATGACATTTTTCCGGTTCAGTTATCGCTGACTGAACTGCTGGATTCGTACCATCAAGGTTTGGCATCGGCAGATGAAAATGTGCGATACCATTTTGCGCGGCGTTGGGTACAGTGGGAGTTGCAGCTTGCGGGGGCGAGGTTAGTGCTACCAAGGCTGTTACCCGAATCCGTATTAGCATTAGCCAATATCGAGTTACACTTTGCTCGACATAATTACTTCAATGCCATGAATGTGTTACAGCGCGTGACGCCTAGAGTGAAGGCGCGTAGTGTGTTATTGCAAGGAATGCAGGATGCGATTTGCCCAGCGACGCTATTACGCGATTTTTTGGCTGGGTTGGAGCATGCTATTACAATTCAATCTGTTGTCGATGGCGGACATATGCTCAATAGTGAGTCTTTGTTTTTGGCGGTTACAGCAGAAATCCATGCTATGTGGTCGTGGATACATCAAAGGGAAATACAATGAAAACATTGCTCATCAGTGCCAGTTTACTCGGATTAACCGCGTGTGCCGCTACGGCGCCCCCGCAAACCAGCGCGATTGACCCAGTGGCGACTCAGGAGGTCGTGAGTGCCCCTGTCGCGCCCAAAGTTGTTGAACTCGGTGGGTTGACCAATGAAACTGCCGCTGATCGCTTGTACCAAGCGCTGATTAACGCAAATTATCTGGCCACCCAAGTTGCGCCGACTAAAGTTGCTGTGCAGTTTGGCAATAACCAATTCTTGCTTGAGCCGAGTATCAATTCAGCGGGTATTGACCGTATTTTAATGAATCGCTTCTATGCTGTGCACCCGCAATTGCAGGCTAGTCAAGAGTTGCCTGCCGTGATTGGCACCTTGAATCAGAAGCTTAATTTTGCCAAGTTTGTGTTGTTGGACCAAGGCGCAGTGATTCAAGTGCAAGGTACAGTGACCTTTGCCGACCGTATTGAAATAGAAGAATTACGTCGCTTTATGCTGTGGACGAACGGCGGCTTAGCGCAGGTCGTACAATCTTTGCCTGATGGCGTAGAGCAATATATCCGCCCGCTACCGCTAATGCCGCAAATGGTTCCCGTTAAGCCTTAATCTAAAAGGAAAAGTTGTGATTGCTTTAATTCAAAGAGTGAGTCGCGCCAGTGTGGTGGTTGATAACCAAACCCTAGGTGAAATCAATAAAGGCTTGTTGGTTCTGCTCGGTGTCGAGCAAGAAGATACCCGCGAGAAGATGGAAAAGTTGGCGACTAAAGTCATGAGTTATCGCGTTTTTTCCGATGAAAATGGCAAGATGAATCTCAATCTAGAACAAGTCGGCGGGTCTTTATTAGTCGTGTCACAATTTACCTTGGCCGCTGATACAGGCCGAGGCTTGAGGCCGAGTTTTTCAGGGGCGGGTACGCCGGAACAAGCCTTAGGCTTGTATGAAGAGTTTGTCGCATTCTGCCGCGCTAAGGGCGTTCACACAGAAACAGGACAGTTCGGCGCCGATATGCAAGTGTCCTTAGTCAATGATGGCCCAGTGACCT
Source organism: Shewanella sp. SM69 (assembly GCF_025653985.1). Lineage (NCBI taxonomy): Bacteria > Pseudomonadati > Pseudomonadota > Gammaproteobacteria > Alteromonadales > Shewanellaceae > Shewanella > Shewanella sp. SM69. The sequence continues at coordinate 6,284 of NZ_JAKKRV010000015.1, read as the reverse complement.
TTAATCTGCAGGTGTAGCTTCCGTGATGTTTATCTAGGGGTCTAGGTGATGGGGGGCTAGGCATAATCAGTGTCGCTTGTACCAAGAGGGAGTATTAAGGGAATGCACATGGATCAATTACTCATTAAATTACGCCAGACTTGGCACAGTACGATCCCCGTTAGCGAGTTTATGCAGATAATGCCACTCGATTACAGCGAGGGAGAATTTCGAGTCACAGCGCCGATGATGCCCAATATTAATCTGCATCAGACCATGTTTGCGGGCAGTATTTATACCTTGATGACCTTAACGGGCTGGGGTGCCGTGTGGCTAAATCAACAGTTAGTGGGCGTGGCGGGTGATATTGTGCTCGCCGATGCCCATATTCGTTATCTTGCTCCTGTGACTTGTGACCCTGTGGTAAAAGTACAATGGCCAGATGTGGATCTCAGCCCGTTACAAAGGGGGCGCAGGGTTAAGGTGAAGCTGGAAGTGCAATTGTATTGTATGGATTCACTGTGTGCGGTTTTTGAAGGCCTGTATGTTAGTACGTCGAAAGTATGAATGCATCGAAAGTGGCTTAGTGTATCTGTACGTCGAAGATGACGTATAACCTTTCTAAAAAATCGAAGCTAATCTCAGATTTTATCCGCTTTATTTCTTTTTTATGGGCTAATACACTAGCGCCATAGAGTTGAGATATTCCATCTGACTCTGAGTCATTTACCTATTTTCGGAGCAGATTATGTCTAAAGTCTTAATTTTAAAATCAAGCATTCTTGGCGGTTATTCACAATCTGCCGTGTTAATTGACCACTTAGCGAGTCACTGGGAAACCCAAGGCGCCGTTATTACAGTGCGTGATTTAGGCGGTAAAGACGTACTGCCTATGGTAGACGGTGAAATCGCTTCTGGGTTACGCGGTGGTGCAGAATTATCGGCACGTCAGCAAGAAATGCTCGCCTTATCAGATACCTTAGTCGCTGAATTAAAAGCGAACGATACGATTGTTATCGCTGCACCTATGTACAACTTTACTATTCCGGTTCAACTTAAAAACTGGATCGATTTTGTCGCCCGTGCCGGTGTGACTTTTACTTATACTGAAACGGGTCCAAAAGGATTAGTGGAAGGTAAACGCGCTGTGTTAGTGACGACCCGTGGCGGCGCTCATAAAGATGGCCCAACAGATCACGTTGTACCTTACTTGAAAACGGTTTTAGGCTTTATGGGTATCACCAATGTTGAAGTGGTTTACGCCGAAGCACTGAATATGGGCCCTGAAGCACACGATAAAGGCATGGGCGAAGCGAAACACAGCATAGATCTGCTGCAGGCTTAATTGTTCCGTTGATTAGCTGAGTCATTTGATTTAGCTGAATAAAAAATGCCAGCCCTTAATAGGCTGGCATTTTTGTATGTCCATTTAAGCTAAGCACGCTTTGCTTAAGTGGCTAGGTTTGAGCAACTAGACTCGAGCGGCTAGGTTTAAGTGGCACGCTAAGCTGTTTATTCGCAAAGGCTGCAGCCTTTGGTGAGGGTGCTAGTCTCAACATAACGCACCTTAGTGCTGGCTTGGTCGCGATTACGACTGATGCTAAAGCGTGTATGGTGTTCAGTTTCAAGCGGCTTTTCAGCAGTGTTACCCTGTGTGGCTTCAAACTGTAACGCTTTGGCATGATTTGTTTTATGCATACACCACCTCGCAGATATTTAAGTCATCACAATGTACAGACTGGCCTGATTAGCGCCGCACAACCAAGGCTTAAATTAGCTCGGCTGGCAGCAGACTAAATCTTTAAGCGAACCGCCATTTACCACGCAGCTAAAGCCATTGGCCTTGAGAATGTCGCAGCCTTTTTGCGCTCGAATACCCGCGCCACAATAGAGCACGAAGGGATGCTGTTTATTGTCGACTTGGTGTAACCATTGGTCGAGTGTTGGCAGCGGCACATTAATGGCTTGGGGCAAATGACCGGAGGCAAATTCCTCTGGTGAACGCACATCAATCACCCGTGCGCCTTGCTCAATCAATTGCCAACATTTTTCGCCCGAGTGGCTGCCGGATAACTTAGCCAGTAAAGATTGAAACATAGCATTGCCCCTACCATTAGAGAATTTTCAATAAGTTTATTCTAATGGATCGGTGAGTGCAAGCACTGCAGATTATCGGCAGTGAATGGTTTTTGGCATTACTGGCACTAGACAAGTAGTTAGAGGCTAGACACATTAGCTCGTTGATAGTGAATGATGTCGTGGAATACCACGGCTTGGTCGTTTAGATTGCGATAGCCATGGGGTTTGTCGGCCGAAAATCGTACTGCTTCACCTTGCTTGAGTGTTTGCCATTCGCCATCAACTAGCACTTCCATAGTACCGCTCAAGACAATGACATGCTCAGTGACACCCGTTTCATGGGGCTCAGAAAGCCGCTCATAGTTTGGCAGCAGGGTGAGTTCAAACATCTCAAAACCGAAGCGCTCTTCAAAGGGGAAGAGTGAGGCGACTAGCATGCCGTCGGTGGCGGGTTGTTGGCGTAACTCGTCGGGCTTACGGAATACTGCGCCTTGGCTCTGGGGCGTGGGTTCGAGAAAGGTCGACAGCGAGATATTGAATCCACTGGCAATTTTCCACAGCGTCGCAATGGTTGGGCTTGATTCACCGCGCTCGATTTGTCCTATCATGGCCTTACTAACGCCCGTCTCTTGAGCGGCTTTATCTAAACTCCATCCCTTTTGGTTGCGAAGTGCTTTAAGCGTGCTGGCGAGATAGCTGTTTATCGTTTGCACAATGGCCCCATCATTTTTATGAAAATTTAGTTTGTACGTTATAACGCACAGGTGTTATCTTGTCCATCTCGTACGTTATAGCGCACAAAAAGCTATCTTGTTCATTTTATAAGTTATAGCGCACAAAGTAATGGCGACATCAATTGCAGAGAAAGGGAGTGGATATGTGGCGAGATGCAGGGAGTTTATCAAAAATATCAGCGGGATTTATTGCGGTATTAGTGGGTTATAGCAGCTCTGCTGTGATCATCTTTCAAGCGGCGGAGGCTGTGGGTGCGACACCGGCACAGATCAGTTCATGGCTGTGGGCTTTAGGTGTGGGCATGGGCGTGACCAGCATAGGGTTATCGCTTTACTACAAGAATCCTATTCTTACGGCTTGGTCGACACCGGGCGCAGCGCTGATGGTGACCAGCCTTGCAGGGTTGAGCGTAAACCAAGCCATAGGCGCGTTTCTGGTTAGTTCGATATTAATTACCCTTTGCGGGGTGGCGGGCTGGATGGATAAACTTATTCGTATCATGCCGCAGTCAGTCGCTTCAGCCATGTTAGCGGGGATCCTGCTGCAATTTGGGATAGGGCTATTTCAGGCGATGCAAACCCAGCTGAGCCTCATATTAATCATGCTGTTGGTGTTTGTCGTCGTTAAGCCTTTTGCGCCGCGCTACATCATCTTGCTGACCTTGTTGGTGGGCATAGGCATGAGTTTTCAATTAGATTTACTCAAGCTAGATGCTGTTCAGTTGCAACTGGCAATGCCGGTGTGGACGACACCTGAGTTTTCGTTGGCGAGTGTGATTGGCGTGGCGCTACCGCTGTTTGTGGTGACTATGGCCTCGCAAAATATGCCGGGCGTTGCTGCGCTGCACGGTAATGGCTACAGGCCGCCCATTTCACCTTTGATCACGAGCACAGGGTTAATCGGGGTCATTTTGGCGCCCTTTGGCGGTTTTGCCTTTAACTTATCCGCCATCACAGCGGCGATTTGTATGGGTAAAGAAGCAGACCCGAATCCCGCGACCCGTTACTGGGCGGCGGTGTGGGGCGGGGTATTTTACTTTATCACTGGGTTACTCGGTGCCACTGTGGTTGGCTTATTTTCCGCTTTCCCTAAGGAATTAGTACTGGCCATCGCCGGATTAGCACTGCTTGGCACTATCGCCAATAGCCTGACTGCCGCATTAGCTAAAACGGAAGATCGCGAAGTAGCGGTGATCACTTTCTTGGTCACTGCATCGGGTTTTAGTGTGCTGGGCATCGGCAGTGCATTTTGGGGGTTGTTACTTGGGTTTATTATCCATTGGTGGAACGGGCACAGAACTGCATCAGTAGTTAAGCGAGCGAATACTTAACTGCAGCAAAGCGCCTTAGAGATGAATTTCAAAGACTAAGGCGCATGTGTTTTAGATTCTCTTCGTCATAAACACGCTATTGGGGTCGAGTTGGTAGCCTTCGAAGGGGCCACAGATTTCAAAACCAAATTTGCAGTACAGTAGGCGAGCGGGGTTGAAGAAGTCCATCGAACCTGTCTCTAGACTCAGGCGTTTAATGCCAGCAGCTTTAGCGTCGTTGATCAGGTGCTGCAATATTTTAGAAGCTATGCCCTGTTGTTTATAGGGCGCCGCGGTGCGCATGGATTTGATCTCCGCGTGCTCGGCATCTAACCATTTTAGTGCACCGCAGCCCGCTAAATTATTGCCATCCCACAGGGTCCAAAAGCGAATATTGGGCTGACGCAGGCCGTCAAGATCTAATGCGTGAACACTTTCAGGCGGAGAGGTTGCCCGCATATCGTCGAGGTGTTCCTGCAGTAAAGCCGCAATCTCAGGCCCTTTAAGGTCATCTAAGGTGATTTTCATGGCTCTTGTGGTGGATTTCATGGCAGATCGGGTGCTCCCTATTATTGTGGCTTATCCATAATGGCGTCATCGCGCTTTGTCGTCTGTTTGCCAATGCGCCATGGTGGATAAGCAAATCCTAAGCCATTAGCTAAGTCATCTCTGAGGAGTTTTAGATTGCCTTATTTTGCTCGATACCTATCGTCAAATTTTTGCAGTAAAAAATGCTGTTATCTTCTCGGTTTCCTTGTGTAGTAAAATAGTTAAACCTGATTCGATGGCGGTGATAACTTACTGCCATGTTTAAATCATTTACCCATACAAGTTTGAATTCTAGTCTATTTGGACTTAACGGGAAGTTCGATTTTCTGCAAGGAAACGTATGCGAAATCTTCTAAAAACACAAATAGTTGCAGAGGACCTGAAGCGGCTGTACTACGAAATAAATAATTCTAGAAGGTACCCTTTTCGATTTCGACAGGCATTTGAACAGTACATATATAAAAGCCAGCAGCTAACAGAAACAATGCGTAAGGAGTTCCGCTCTCTAACAGGAAATAACTGGGCTGCAGGAGAATTTGAGGGCTGGAATGCATATACAAATATTTTAAAAGCACTGCGGAACGCCACTTATCATGGTTATCCTTTAGCCTTACACGGAACTGCTCTTGCCTTGTATCAGGGAGTTGAATTCGCTACCGATATTGAGCCCCCATCTGAGTTAGATTTTGTGCGTGGCTATCGAGTTATGGAGTCTACGTTATTCGTTGAACTACCTTTCGATGAAGAGTTATTTTCAATTAGCGCTGGCTTTCCGATAAAGAATATAACTCAAAGTGGTTCCACACATGCATTCCCACTTAAAGAATTCATAAGCTATAAGATAACATGGCGCCTTCTCGATGAAGGCGTGCGGAAAGCCACAGATAAAGCTGGAACTACAGATGCGGTCAAAATTACGTTACACAGCTATCCTGCTCTAGTTGCGTACAGCAAATATTACGCAAGTGTTCTAAATAAGAATAACATTAACGAAGACGTCCATAGCTAAAACCGTCAACTAATGCCTTTTACTCATATGCCGTAGTTCTATTTACGGCAAAGTGGCTTGTTGAGTATGTTGTTTTTAAATTGATGGACTGACTTCGTTCGAGGTTAACAAGATATCTATTGTGAATTTTTTTAAATATTTGGCTGAATATGCCATCGTTAAATGTTAGCTCTCGTCTTTTGAACTTAAAGGCTACGTTAATGCTCGAAAGGTAGGTCATAGTGATTGGCGAGACGACCGTCCGCCCATGGACGGGGCGGTCGAGCATCCAAGAATGGACTTGAACAACATCCGTGTTTAACTGCCAGTTCGCCATATATGGACCCATCCGGTTTGCAAGACATTCGATAGCGATTATGAGAAGAGTTCATTGCACCCATATATTCGGCCTGTTATTGAGGTATGCCTCTGGCCCTGATGGATATCTGCTTCTACTGTCCTTATCATCCTTGCGGCTTCATTATGAGCCTATGGCGAGCTAAGGTTTTCAGTAGATCAGTCTGACTGTCTCATCATCAAATCAATTGTCATAGCAACTTGCTGGTTGATTAATTATTAAGATCAGTCTGACTGTCTCATCATCAAATCAATTGTCATAGCAACTTGCTGGTTGATTAATTATTA
>NZ_JAKKRV010000014.1:0-133251 GCF_025653985.1 Shewanella sp. SM69 | reverse complement strand
TGCCTGTTGTGGCTAGTTGGTTTACACGCACAGCAACAGGGCTGGGATAAGCATTTTCAGGCCAATACCATTGGGCATCGAACGGTACTCTCAACGATTCGCTTGGGATTGGAGGTACTCAGGCGGCCTGATTATCAAATCACGGAGAAAGAATTGCTGGCGGCCTGGGTATTATTCGCCAATCAGTTGCTCAAATATGGCTATGCTATGGCTGATTTATGAGGGGATCCTTCAGTGCTAAATACGCCACCGCAGGTGTTGGCATAGGGCCAATAAGCGCGACATTCACGCCCGCAGCAGAAAATCCCGCCTCCATTGCCGACTCAAGCATATAACCACTGCTACGGGTATCTTTACCAATCAGTACTTCTTTAGTGCCAGTGGACGCCAGCACAGTGCCAGCCGCCCAACCTAACTTCATCGCAAAATCAGGCGTAATAGGGAAAGAGCCAACTTTGCCACGCACACCATCAGTTCCAAAATACTTCCTAGACATACAAAATCCTTAAAAACAGTTATAAACGAAAAAAGCCAAATCAAACCTGATTTGGCTTTTTAAAATAACTAGTAAGAAACTAAGAAACTAAGAAACCAGAGTAACCAGAGTAACCACTTTAGCTTTAACATCAGTAGTTTTTGATGATTTCTTTTGCTGCCACACCAGATCACAAATACCATCAGTTGGTGCAAACCCCGTAGGCGCACTGAGCAAAATCTCACGAATTGCCTCATGGTTAAACTCATGACAAGCTTTATCCAAGCAATTAAGAATTTGCTCTAATTGGACCCAAGGCAGGAATATCTCATTAGCAGTCATAATACGCTCATGATCTGTCCCCGTAACATCATCACCAATAAGTAATTCTTCGTAGAGTTTTTCACCAGGGCGCAGACCACTAAACTCGATTGCTATATCACCATTGGGATGATCTACATCTTTCACATCAAAACCGCTTAAACGAATCATTTTCGTAGCTAAATCAACAATTTTTACTGACTTTCCCATATCAAGCACGAATACATCTCCACCCTTACCCATAGCGCCAGCTTGAATGACCAGCTGTGAAGCTTCAGGTATAGTCATAAAGAAACGAGTAATTTTAGGATGGGTTACCGTGATCGGGCCACCATTAGCGATTTGCTTGCGGAATAATGGCACTACTGAACTAGAAGAACCGAATACACTACCGAAACTCACCAAACAAAAGTAATCGAATGTCCGTCTTAGCTATAAACACACTCGCTTTATTTACAGGAAAAATTAGCAGTTGCCATTGATAAAAGGCAATCTCAGACTCCATACTTTTTTAACATCTGTAAATACTGTTCAATAACTAATTTCTCGTCAAATTTTTCGCTAATAAATGAACGACCAGCTTGCCCCATGACATCTCGCTGCTCCGAGGTCAAACAAAGTAATTGCTCGAAGCTGGCTGCTAGGGCAATAGGATCCTTAGCAGGACATACGAAACCAGTTTTGCCTGGTAATACAACATCACGGCAACCTGGCACATCAGAAACAATTAATGGCTTAGCCATAGCAGCAGCTTCAATCATAGTACGTGGGATCCCTTCCCGATAAGATGGTAGTACTACACAATCAGAATTTGCGATAAAAGGGCGTACGTCATCAGTAGTTCCAAGGTATTCAACTAAGCCTTCTTTTTCCCAATTATTAATTTGTTCGTGTGCTATAGCACTTGGATTAGCTACTCCAGAAGCACCGAGCAGTTGAAACTCTGCTTGTGGATAACGCTTGAGAATAATTCGAGCCGCTGCCACATATTCGCCAACCCCCTTATCCCAAAGCATTCTCGCTATAAGTAAAAAGCGGACTTGTTCATAAGTTTTTGTAACAGTTTGCGGAACGAAATGACTAAGATCAACGCCCTCACCATGCAATAAGACAGCTTTATTTTTGATAATCAACCGATGTTGCAGAAATACCTGCCTATCATCTTCATTTAAAAACCATACTTCTTTAGGAAGGCGAAACGCTAGTTTATATAATTTACGAGCTAGTTTAGCAACTAAGTTATCATTGACAAAGGTGTACCCCAAACCAGTAGTGATAGCTAAAGAAGGAATTTCTGCTAATTTCGCGGCAAAAGAACCGTAAATATTAGGTTTGATGGTGTAATGAATAATAAAATCAGGTGCAATTTGTTTATATATCCTATACAGATAATATACCAATCTTATATCTTGCAACGGATTAGTCCCCTTTGCCTCTAAGGGTAAATCAACAACTGAACATCCCATATTCTGTAATTTATAAGAGTACTCATCATGTGGTACAATTATTGTAAGTTGATATCCTTCGTTAAGCAATCGTGATAACAAACCGTAACGAAAATTGAACATTGACCAAGCTGTATTGGCAACTAGAACTAATTTTTTTATACTCACAAATAAAATCTCATAATCATTTCGATAAAACATGAATAGCTAAGAGTAAGAATTGCTTATTGATATAACGCCAACCATTTCATAGCTTGGTTGTGTAGAGAGTAATGTTTCAAAATTCGCGCTCGTGCAAACTTACCTATTTTACTAACACCTTCTTGAGTAAGTGACAAACCTTCTAATAGCGCCTTCGCTAAGGCATCACTATCTTTAGCTGATACTAAAATACCGCAGTCACCTAACACTTCCCTTACTCCTCCGCAATCAGTGGCGACAACAAGCCGTTCACAGGACATAGCCTCAGCTACTACGAGTCCAAATCCTTCCCAAGCTGATGACAAAACAAACAGATCCGCAGCACTCATCCATTCATATACATTACGCTGTAATCCTAAAAAATGTATACGTGAGGTTACACCTAATTGTTCAGCAAGCACCTCAGTAGCCTCTTTCTCTTCACCTTCGCCAATTATAGCTAAATTTAATTTACTCAAATAATTGGATGATATAGCAAAAGCATTCAATAAATTTGGATAGTCTTTTTGTATATTAAACCGTCCAATAGACAAAATTAAAGGAGTATCATCGGCAAGATTTAATTGCTTTCGTAAACTAACGCGGTGTTCTAGATTAAAAATAAAACGGTTAGCATCAATGCCGTTATGCATCACTATCATACGATTTGGTGGTACAGCGCCTTGGTCAATAAATGCATCAACAGCCTCTTGACTGACATTAGTACTAATATCACACAAAAAATCGGTCAATCGATAAGCTAAAATGCGAGAGCGGCCTCCCTCCGTAGTGTTGTGCGCAGTACAAATTAACTTTTTCATTTGACAATTTAAGCGGAGTAAGCGAGCAAAAATATTCGCATGCACCATATGGCTATGCACAACATCAGGTTTAATTTTTTTTATAAGTGTACGGACGCGCCAATAAGCCCTAATAAAGCCAAAGAGTGTTTTTTTCATATTTATTTCCTCAATCTCAACATGGCTTGATAGAGGCTTAAGAATTGTCTCTCCCGTCAATGAGATCAAAAAAACCTCATGTCCTATTTGGGTAAATTGGTCTGCTAGGTCACAAACTTGTCTCTCTGCACCGCCCATTCCTAGCCCAGTAATAATAATCACAATTTTCATAAATAATTAATTCTTTTATTCTTGAATAAACCTATAGCCGCACCTAAAAAAACCGAAAAAATGGCTGTTTTAGACATCAATATAAAAAATATAAAAATTGCGGCTCTTTTAGATTTCCAAAAAAGCGCAATAAAAATAGGCAAAGAAAAAATACCATATGTAAATATAAATGAAAACATCAAAGTTGAATCATCAACTAATCCACCATAATCATTATATGAAAAACCAGCCCCTAGAATTTGACGCTGAAAGCTTTGTTGCAACCAAAACTCGATTGCATTTAATTTAGTATCCAAAGAAACATCATATCTATTCTCACTAAAAAGTCTAAAATGTATATAATTATATGCCACAAAGAATATTGGCAACATAATTAAAGCAACTAAAAAATATTTAACTTTATTAAACAAGCTTTGATAATCGTGAATCAATAAAAAAAACAAAATAGGAAGACTTAAAATATAAGCAAAAATTGAAACTGTACAATATAAAGATATAAGTGCAAAAATATAAAGCGGTTTTGGCTTAAAGTTACTACAAAACATTGACAAATAAATTAAAATTGAAAAATAAGTAGCATAAGTACCAGGCTCATTATATAAGCCACTAGGCCGCCAAAAATTGAACCCTTGTAAAACGCCGCCATGAACTCTATTACTCTCACCCGCTAAGTACAAGCTAAAATCAATATTATAATTAAAAAAATACAAAGATAGCATTTGAAAAAAGAAGAGGAAAAGATGTATTTTTATAGCTAAATCAATCGCGGAGGAAAAAAAACCAACAGGGAAATTAAAGCTTGAAAAAAGTAAAACTAGAAAACAAAAAAACACATAAACATAAACCAATTTTAAAAATGGAGTATAATCAAACCCACAAAGCAACAAAATAAACCCCACTAATGTGGGGGTAACTAGGAAAACAAAAAAAAAACTAAAATTAATTTCGTTAAGTGGTTTTCTTTTACTAAAGAGGCTTAGAATGATTATCAAAACAAGTAAAAATGATGAGAATACTATATTATTAATGGATACAAATAAAATCAAAAAGGAAAATAATAAATACATACTCAGTTTCCTTTTATGTAAAAAAATAATGAGTAAAACCTTGACTTAATGTATGTTGGATTAAGTGATCTAAAGGATTTCAAAAACTGAAAGCATTCAGACAAAAAACCATACAAAATTGTATATTTTGTTACTCTTAGTTTTCTATTACTTATACCATTATATTTAAATCTTTCATATGCCCATTCTTTGGTATATCTACATTCAGGAAAGCAATGATAAACTTTTGCTTTACCTACGTATAATGAATTATCACGATTAAAACCAATTCTATATAAGAAATCAGTTTCCTCACCTGATGCTAAATTATTTCCAACGCGCCCCAAATCAGTTCGAAACCTTAAACCATTTATCTTATCAGTATTTACTAATAAATTTGCGCCAATAGGCCCTAATTTAGAAGGGAAAGGTATTGTATCTGAGCCAATATCAAGTAAGGAGTATAACATGTGAAACTCTTTACTAAACCATGTTGGAATGATTGTCTTATCATCCTTAATAACTCTACCGCCAAAAATATGGCAGTGGGGGTTATTCACAACAGCAGATTCATACTCAGTAACAATATCTGAACACAAAACCGCATCATCATCCAGAAAAATAACATAATTATACTTAGCATTATCTAATACTATATTCCGCGCATGAGATAAACCTTGTTGAATCACAGGCAAATACAAAATTTCAATTTTAGTATTAGAATCTATAAATTTTAAGACTGTATTCTTTGTATCATCAGTTGAATTATTATCAGCGATAATTAACTGAATTTTTTCATGTGGTATCCAATCAATAATGCTATCTAGGGTTCTTTTTAAAATATCATTTCGATTAAAAGTGCAGATTCCTATTGTAAATTTCAAAATCGACGCTCCACAAACATATAAAAAAGCGATTTAGGAAAAAAAATTATTGCCTTTAATAATAAGTAAATACCTTTCGCACTCCCTTGGGTAAATGATAATTTTAATAAAGAATATAAGTCATCTCGCCCAAATCTTTTAGCTATGCTATCTTTGTACCTAAACGATAAATCATCAAGTAAAATAAAGTGCATTTTTGTTCTGCTAATTACTAAGTCTAGTAGTTTTTTTTGGTTTTTGTTTGATAAGGACCAACTACCTACCGAATCCCTTCGATATACAACAGTAAAGTCTGGAATATATAGACAACCATTATCTTTAGATGAAAGAAATTGTAAGTAATAATCACCAACGGGGGCATCAAGAAAAAACCATTCAGGAAGATTTTGAAATATTGATCTTCGCATAAAAAATGATGCCGTAGGAAAAAAATCATTTCTCGGGCCTGTAATACAAAAATCAAATGGTAGGACTTTACAAACATTACCAAGATCACAAAAAGGTGATGATGGGCTATCAGGAAATATAGCTATAGCCTTAGTGATACATATGTTGATTTTTGGATTTCTATTTAAGGTATCAGCCTGCTTCTGGATTTTACTAACATCAATCCAAAAATCATCGCCTTCACATAGCGCAAGATATTCTCCTTGTGCATAGCTAGCAACAATGGCTGAAATTTGTTTTCCCTGTGAATACTGATTTTCTGTCTGTAAAACTAATTTAATAATAGAAGGAAATCGTGCTTGATAAGCCTTCAATATTTCAGGAGTATTGTCTGTAGAGGCGTCATCATGAATAATAATTTCGAACCTATACTCACATTCCTGGGCCAAAAAGCCTTCTATCGCATCGCAGATATAACCTTCCTGATTAAAACAAGGGCATAATATACTTATATAAACTTTATCAGTATATTTCCAATGCTGCTTAATCTCCTCTTCAGAATCAGGAGCGATTAACTTTGTAAACAACATAACCCCCTAATCATATCGACAGAAAAACAGGGAATACCTAATTTGCTAGAAACATCTTTGCGTTCTTTAAATGAATCATCAATAAAGATAGCATCTGAATGGGTTATAAAAGTTGACTTAGGCTTTTCCGAATCGGTTATATGAATAATTTCATCGAAAATAAAAGATAATCTAAACTGTTTTAAAGACTGCTGTAAATTACCCGCATGCCTTGTGATTAACACCACTTTTTTACCATTATTGATTGCATCAAATAAGAATTTGATTAGGTCAGAATTAACTCTGCTATTATCTAACAAAAGACAATCATCATAATCAGTATAGATAACATTATAGCTTAAATTGGTTTTAAACTGATATGCAAGATTACGATAAAGTTTTACATCTAACTGATTATCAATGACTGATACAGGTATATTGTCGGAGATTAAGATAGAAAGCTCTGTAAAGTTAATACCATTAAATCGACTAGTGATCATCGAACCCGCAATTCTAGTCGAAACTTCAAGTAAACAAAGTTCTCGCTGGGCATTCTCTTTAACTTGAAAAAACCAACCACCACGTAATTGAATGTTTTCATTGATTTTTTTTGCAAATTCGTAAAACTGTTGCTGCGATTTAACAAGCTCGGTTTCTACAGATATGCCATTTCTAGTAACAGATCGCTGTCTTGCTTTAGCAAATAAAAGTTGGCCATTACTATCGGTCACGCAATCTACAGTAAACTCTGGCCCACTTAAATATTCGCATAACAACTCACCTTCCGATAAATTAAGATCTGCAGATGAAGTAATTTTGCGCACGCCATTGCTACCCTGGCCGACATCAGGTTTAACAAACAAGGGGAAATTTAAATCATCATTCAAACCATATAACTTTGGAACTAATACTTTATCTTTAAGCGTATTATAAGTTAAACGTTTTGAACGACATATAATATTAGTGCTATAAGAAGATGAAACAACTTTCGCACTAAAAAAATGTGCAAATTCAGTCAACTTTAATGCTGCCGAATCATGCGCAGGTATAATATGAGTAATTTGATTACTAACAACTTTATCAGCTATATAATCTATAAAGCTCTCATCATCAATTAACGGAGCATCGGAAAAAACATTACTTAATGGCAAGTCCGTATAACATTCTACGCTATTAACGCCAAATACATTGATGTTTTTAATGTCTTTTAAAGACCTGATAAGTTCGTGGGCAATTTCTGTACCACAAGGTACTACTAATATATTACGCATAGAAAGACCAATATTATCCTATCAGATGTTTGTTAAAAAAAGCATTTCGAACATCAGCAAGAGTAGTTTTGTTTAGGTCAAACTCATTGCTTTGGTACAGCGCCATTTGTTGCATCAACATATTATCGAAATCAGACAAAATTACATCTACAACTTCAGAAATAGATTCTTTAACGAATAATCCATAATCATAATACAAACCCTCAAATGCATTATTTAACAGACCTACGTTTTTATTATAATAGTACCTTAAATCATATACAGGTTTTATTACGTTAACGACAGGGACTTTATGGGTCACAGAAAGCACTAACGCATGATATCTATTACAAATAACAAGTTTTGAATTCTTTATTAAACCAACGGCATCATTTATTTTTAAATAGCCTGATTCATATTCAAATATGAAAAAATTCTCTTGCTTTATATTCTCTTTCAAGAATGTTGTTGTCTGCTCATCTATATCAAAAGTCAAAAATACAAGATTAAGCTTTTTATTCTTCAAAAATTCAACTAAAGATTTTATTTTATCGATATTATCTTTTAATTTTTTTACATCACCATATTGTTCAAATATAACGTAATCGCCATATTTCTTATAACAATTTTCTTCGCTGAACTCAATCTTTGAGTTGACTATGTATAAGTCATCAGGCAAATACTCGACTGTATTAACACCAACAGATGACAAATACATAGGTGACAGTTTTTTATCTCTGCAACCAAATATTGCGTTTTTACTTTCTGCAAAAATCATTTCATAAAAATGCTGACTCGAATCAAATGGACCATAGCCATTTGCAGTAAAAACTACTTTTTTATTCATCCTAGATGCAATGAGAATAGGTATTATTATTTTAAATAAATCATCATTGCGTTCCCATTCAAACCAAAGGTCATTAAAATAGCCACCACCAGAAACTAATAACACATCGATTGATTCAATTTCACTCTCAAGCTGCCTAATATTCAAACAGCGATTTAGTAACTCAAGAGGTGTGGGAATTTTTTTTCTTGAAGTGCCAAGTAACGTTCTTCTTATTTTTTTTAATTCTTCTATTAGGTTGAAATTTAACTTTACTTTTTCAGCTAACTTTACATCGATAAAGTTAACATCATAATCCTGAAGAAAATCACTTTTCAGATTTTGAACGAAACTACCATTATATGAAAAAACAACGTATTTATTTTCTTTAGGCATATCATAGATATTGTTAATAAACATCCCATAATCGCCCAAATTCTTATCTGCTAAAGGGCCTGTAATCGCAATTTTCATATTAAACCTATTAAAGTGACGATTTTTTCAAAACGTCGATAATGTGTCCCACCTCTTGTAGTGTTAACTCATTATAAATTGGTAAACAAAGCACCTTATCGGCTAAGGCATTAGCATTAGGTAACCGAGTAATATCCGAACTTGCCAATCCCCGATACATTGGCATATTACTGATGAGTGGGTAAAAATAACGACGGGAAAGAATATGGTTATTTTTTAGTATTTCATAAAGCTCATCACGACTTAATGGATAATCAGCTTCAACTATAATAGGAAAATATGAAAAATTGCTATTGGCATTTTTATTATGTTGATAAACCGAGATACCTCTTATATCAGCTAATTCAGCTCGGTAATAATCATCAATTACTTTACGTTGCTCCATAGCTTTATTAATGTGTTTCAACTGAACTAAACCGAAAGCAGCATTAACCTCGCTCATTTTACCATTTATACCTGGTGCGGTTACAGTTAACTCATCGGCTATACCAAAGTTTTTTAAACGATCGATCCGTTGCTTAGTTTTAGCATCCGGACTAATAATGGCGCCACCTTCGAAAGTGTTAAATACCTTGGTAGCGTGAAAGCTTAAAATCGACAGGTCGCCCCATTTAAGTAAACTCTCACCTTTATAGTTCACCCCAAAAGCATGGGCCGCATCATAAATCACCTTCAAACCATAGTTATCAGCAATTTTTTGAATGGCTTCTACATCGCAAGGATTGGAGTAGCAATGCACCGGCATAATGGCGGTGGTGCGTGGGGTAATCGCTGCCTCTATTTTGGCAGGATCAATATTAAAAGTGGTTGGATCAATATCGACAAACACAGGCACTAAACCATTCCACATGATCGAATGGCTGGTTGCCACAAACGAATAGGGTGTGGTAATCACCTCGCCGTGAATGCGCATCGCCTGCAAGGCAGTGATGAGCGCAATGGTGGCATTATTAAATAAAGAAACATGCTCAACACCCAAATATTCAGCCAACTTGGCTTCTAATTCTTGATGAAACGGGCCATTGTTGGTCAGCCAACGATTATCCCAAATTTTTTCAAGATAAGGTACAAATTCGCTTAATTCTGGCAAAAATGGCTGGGTGACAGGGATTATTTTATTCGTCATGTTTACATCCAAAGTAAAAAATAATTAAACCATTAGCGGCGCAAGGTACTGCGCAGTTGCAACAGCAGTGGCTTTTGTGCCAACACTAAATACATGCCATACACTAATAAGGCTACGCTCAAGTTAATCGCTATTTGCAACCAAGCTTGCGGGAAATATAAACCAGAGCCATATCCAACGGCAGCAGCAAAAATCACGGCAAGCCAAATAGGCAAAATATCTTTACATTGTTGCCATTGGCTTAAATGCGTTAACTTGGCGGTGTAATAGGTGTTAAGTAGCAGGGCTAAATAGGACGTCAGGGTAAAACCAAGACACATTGCCAACACGCCATAAGGAATGCTCAGCAGCAGCACAGTCACACCAATGACTTTTTTCATCACCTCAAGTTTTAGAAACAGATCGCTGCGGCCAGTGACTTGCAATAAATTCAAATTGAGGGAATGGATTGGGTATAACATATAACCCAAACACAACACCGTGAGCAACATCGCAGCGCCCTGCCACTGCTCACCTAATAGGCTGGTTAACAACGGCTTGGCAATCAGACCCAAAGCAACTATCAATGGGAAGATCACTAGCGCCGACAATTTTAAGGTTTGCCTATAGGCGTTGGCCATTCTATCCGGTTCGTCTTGCAACTGGCTAAACAACGGAAACGTTACCCGCTGAATAATGCTAGTTAAGGTCATCGCAGGGAGACTGGTCAATTGATTGGCTTGGCTAAACTGGCCTACCTCAATGGGGCTAAATTTTTTACCTATGATAATTTGATAGAGGTTGTTGTAAGTCACATCCAGCAAACCAGATAACAGCAACTTACTACCGTAACTAAACAGATAATTAAAAGAGTTTTTCGTGATGAGGCCACGAGGTAACCAAGGGGCAAACAGATTGAATAAAAAGGTAGCACAACTGGCATTAAGCAAGGTTTGCGCCACCAACGCCCATACGCCATAGCCGTTAATTGCTAATATTATCGCTGTTGGCCCACTGATCAGCACACTCAGTACCGATATTTTGGCTTGAGTTTTAAAATCCATCGCCACATTAAGCTTAACACGCGGAATTAACGTAAATGAGTTGATCAGCACAGCTAAGCCCAATATCCGCAGCAGCGCTTGCAGCTCGGCTTGTTGATAAAAAGCGGCAACCAAAGGCGCACTGATATACAGAGCAAAGTAGCACAAACCTGCCATGGCAATATTGTAATAAAAGGCGGTCACCAAGTCACTTTCTGTGCGATCAGTTTTACGAATTAACGCCGAAGTAAAACCACTATCGACAAACACATTGGCAATGGCAATAAACACTGCCAACATACCCACCAAGCCAAAAGCAGTTGGCCCTAATAATCTCGCCAAATATAAGGTAATTGCGAGTTGAATACCTTGGGTTAAAAAACGTTCCAAGGCGCTCCATTGCAGACTTTTTTTAGTTTTGCTAGCAAAATCGGTCATGGGGATTATGGTTTAGCCAAGGTTAATAGATATTGGCCATAACTGTTTTTGCTCATCAACTCGCCGCGCGCCATTAACTGATCTTCAGTTAGCCAACGCTGCAAATAAGCAATCTCTTCTAAACAGGCGATTTTATAACCTTGGCGTTTTTCTAGCGTTTCAACAAACTGTGCTGCTTCTAGCAAGCTTTCATGTGTACCTGTATCCAGCCAAGCAAAGCCTCGGCCCAACATTTCAACATGTAGACTCCCTTGCTTAAGATAAAACTCATTAAGGGTTGTGATTTCAAGTTCACCACGTTCAGACGGCTTTACTTGCTTTGCCAATTTAATAACATCGTTAGGATAAAAATAGAGACCAGTTACCGCGTAATGACTTTTGGGGTATAAAGGCTTTTCCTCAATTGAAATAGCCTTTTGGTTTTGATCGAACTCTACTACACCAAAACGTTCAGGATCTTTAACTTGATAACCAAAAACGGTCGCTCCTTCACCTGTCTGAGCCTTATCAACCGCTTTTTTCAACTTGGCACTAAAACCCTGTCCATAAAAAATATTGTCACCAAGCACCAAACACACACTGGAATTACCAATAAACTCTTCACCAATAATAAATGCTTGTGCTAAACCATCTGGGCTTGGCTGGAGAGCATATTCGAGCGTAATACCAAATTGGGAGCCGTCACCGAGTAGACGCTTAAAACTATCGCAATCTTCTGGGGTAGTAATAATCAAAATATCCTTAATACCCGCGAGCATTAACACCGAAAGTGGATAGTAAATCATGGGTTTGTCGTAAACTGGTAGCAACTGCTTAGAAACGCCCATAGTTATAGGATATAAACGAGTACCTGAACCACCCGCAAGAATAATTCCTTTAATTTTACTCGTGACTGGTGAGTTGTTATTTGTTAATTGTTTGCTATCCATTTCTATAAACCTTTTATGCTTTTCTTTAGTCCGGTGAGCAATGCGCCAACACTATTCAGTTGTTGTGTAATCAATGGGTCTGGTGACAAATAGTTGAGCATTTGCGCAATTTCTAATTGCGTATCCAATTCCGCTAATGAACCACGAGCAATATCGAGGAAATGCGCAAATTCTTTACTACCACTCCGACCAGCACCTTCTGCAATATTCGATGGTATTGAAACTGCGGCTCGCCGCATTTGACTTGTTAAACCAAACATCTCTTCACGCGGGAAAGTCGATGTAGCTGCATATATCATTTTTACCAGCGCCATAGCCTGTATCCATACATCAAGCTGCTTATGCGTTTTCATTCCTTGAACCTTTATGAGCCGTTAATAGTTATTCGTTAAAAAGAGAGTCGCGAATGTGCCACTCTCTATTCACCATTCACTATTCACAACTCACCACTAAAGTGCGCCTAAACGCTCACGCTGATAAGTACCGTCTTGAACATGCTGGCACCATTCTTGGTTAGCTAAATACCATTCAACTGTTTTACGTAAGCCAGTTTCAAAGGTTTCTTGTGGTTGCCAGTCAAGCTCTGTACTCATTTTACTTGCATCGATGGCATAACGGCGATCGTGTCCAGGTCTATCGGTCACATAGGTAATTTGCTCGGCGTAAGGCGTAGCTTTAGGCACTAAAGAATCTAAGATGGAGCAAATGGTTTGTACCACTTCTAAATTCTGTTTTTCGTTATGGCCACCAATATTGTAGGTTTCACCGACCTTACCTTCAGTCACGACTTTATAGAGTGCACGTGCATGATCTTCAACATAGAGCCAGTCGCGAATTTGGTCGCCTTTACCGTAAATAGGTAATGGCTTTCCTTCAAGTGCATTCAGGATTACCAGCGGAATTAACTTTTCTGGAAAATGATAAGGACCGTAGTTATTTGAGCAGTTAGTCACGATCGTCGGCAGACCATAGGTGCGACGCCAAGCGCGTACAAGATGATCACTAGAAGCTTTAGAAGCAGAATAAGGGCTACTAGGAGCATAAGGGGTCGTTTCCGTAAAAAGAGTTAACTCGTCTGCATCTTGTACCTCATCAGGATGAGGTAAATCGCCATACACCTCATCTGTAGAGATATGATGGAAGCGGAAAGATGATTTACGCTCAGCATCAAGCTCGTTCCAATATTGGCGGGCGGCTTCGAGTAAAGTGTAAGTCCCCACTATATTGGTTTGAATAAAATCAGCTGGACCTGTGATTGAGCGGTCAACATGGGACTCTGCAGCTAAATGCATCACTACATCTGGCTGATGATGTGCAAAGACTCTATCGATCTGGGCACGGTCACAAATATCGACTTGCTCAAACGTGTAACGATCACTTGCCTTCACACTTACAAGTGATTCTAAATTGCCAGCATAAGTGAGTTTATCTACGTTAATTACACTGTCGCTAGTGTAGTGAATGATATGTCTTATCACCGCTGAACCAATAAAACCTGCACCACCAGTTACTAAAATCTTCATTAAATGAAACCTAAAATATATAGGGTTATCTACCCATACCAAACAAAACTACTTTAACAGTCTTCAACAATATTTTAATGTCTAACAAAGTACTGTGGTGTTTAATATAATAAATATCATATTTATGCTTCCAAACAGCATCCTCAACTGAGGCACCATAGGGATAACTGACTTGAGCTAAGCCAGTTACACCAGGTTTTACTGCATGGCGGAAACGATAATAGGGAATTTCTTTTTCCAATTCGGCAATAAACACTTCTCGCTCTGGACGAGGACCGACTATCGACATTTCGCCCTTTAGAATATTTATAATTTGTGGCAACTCATCAATGCGAGTCTTACGAATAAAGTTACCCACTTTTGTTACTCGAGCATCATTCTGGCTTGCCCATTGCGCGCCTGATTTTTCAGCATCATTACGCATTGAGCGAAATTTGATCACCTCAAATTCATCATTATATTGGCCAGTTCGTCGCTGTTTATAAAATACTGGCCCTGGACTTTCTAACTTAATAGCCAATGCTGTAAGTAATCCAACAGGAATTGCTACAGTACAAAGCAGAAACGCCATAAATAAATCAATAACTCTTTTAGCTAATTGAGTACGTTTAGTTGATAAAATAGAAAACGCTTTTTGATGCAAAAAGTAACCACTATGGAGTAAGCGTACTTCGGTATAACCTAGTCGTTCGTCTAAATAGCTAACTAATGGTTCTACCCAAGCCCCGAGCTCCGTAGCTTTTACTAAAAACTGCCGTTGCTCTTTGGATAAACGAGCACTTTCGAAATGGCAAATTACTTTACAGCTTAAATCAGTAATGCTGTAGTCATTAACGATCATATCGAATGAGTAATCATCGATAATCTCACCTATCTCCAACTCCCTATCTTTAGGGCAATAGACATAAATAACCTCCTGAGTTAGCACCTGTCGTTTTGACTTAAAACGTTTAGTTACCGTTTTAATTGGTTGAAAATCTTCGGCGTCTACTATTTCATTGACTCGTAAATTCATACAAAGACCTAATTTGTTAACCATTAGGATGGCCTATGGCATACAGAGCACCGCTACATGACTTTAAAATCAAATGCAGAAACTCTACGTTTATATTCTATACACTCTGTTTACGAGCAAAGTGCCTTATTAAAACAAACATCACACCTAACATACCACCAAGCATAGTGCCTAGTACGCATATTAATGCGCGTTTAGGCTTAACCCTTTCTTCAGGGGCTAATGCGGGATCGATGGTTTTAAATACGTATTCATCACGAACTTCGGCAAACATAATGGTTTTAGCTTGTTCTTCCACCAACTTATAAAGAATCGCTTTAATATTGGCGACATTGGTGCGTTCAATCTGCTTATTTAAAAACTGCGTACTGCGCTCTGCCTTCTGTACATACCAGTGTTTCATCACCCGATTGATGTCCTCCACCAGCTAGGTTAACCACTGTTACTGCTTGATGGGAGTTCCAATTCGAAATCTCCACTTTTTCCATCTCAGCCTTTCAAACCAACCTGAGACACTTTTCATCCATTTTGAGACAATCACATCTTCACTATCCCTTGTAAAGCCTAGGTTTTACTGTTTTTCTTGAAACTGTCCCAATAGGCCCTTCAAAAAAAAAGGGAAAAGTAGGCTCTAGGCTCTAGGCTCTAGGCTCTAGGCTCTGCTCTTTTCTCATGAAGTGCCTAATTAAAACAAACATCACACCTAACATACCGCCAAGCATTGTGCCTAATACGCAAATTAATGCGCGTTTAGGTTTTGCCTTTTCTTCAGGGACTAGTGCTGGATCTATGGTTTTAAATACGTATTCGTCTCTTACTTCAGCGAACATAATGGTTTTAGCTTGTTCTTCAATTAGCTTGTAAAGAATCGTTTTAATATCGGCGACATTGGTTAGAGCAATCTGCTTATTTAAAAACTCGCTGCTGCGGTTTGCTTCCGCAACATCTCGCTCTTTCATGACTTTATTGATATCTTCGATTAACCAAGTAACCCATTGTTTTGCTACGCTTGGAGATACATGCTCAACCGCTAGAGTAACCATACCGGTTTCTTTAGCCGTATTAATAACTAATATTTTACTGAAAACTTTATACGCTTCCTGCATTGAAGGTTCTGGTTTAAGTGGAGGGTCAACTTCGCGTACCCAATGATTTGATTTATCATCATAAAGATCCGCATCGTATACGATTATATCTAAATCTCGATCCCACTTTTTTGCTGCCATTATATCAGCAAGAATATTATGCTTTTGAATGAAATCACTAGTAAATTGACGGGATTTTAATACTTCAATTGCCAGCTGAGTTTTGTCTGTCCCCCCTTTACTGCCTAAATTCACTCCAGCTAAGCTGGCTAAACCGCCAAATTGAGAGGCTAATGCACTTAACCCACCACCTTGCTCTTCTGCTGCCGGGGCCAGTAATGCCTCAGACTTATAGATATTGGGTTGCATTATCGCAAACACCACAGAACCAATGGCAAATACAGCCGTAATGGCAATGATTAACCATTTACCTTGCCAGATGACGGTGAACAACTCGCGGAGGTCAATTTCGTCATCTTGCACTTGAGGAAACCTTGCGTCGGATTGGTATGTGTTTGGATTTTGAGTAATTTGTGTGTTCATTTTTTTAGGTTCTAGGTCCTAGATCCTAGATGCTAGGCCCTAGGAAAGCTTAAAGATATTCAAAGAAGGTTCGAGAAAATAAAAGGTGCTAGGGCCAAGTGCGAGCTTGTGTCCTAGCAGTTGCGGAGCAACGCCCTCGAACTTTGCTTCTACAGTCCTGAGATTACAGACACTGCAACAGCAGTATTGTAGATAATGCCAGTGACTTGACTCCAAAGCGTTAAGTTGTCTTTATATTCAGTATCTAATGGTACAACTATGGTATCGCCTGGTTCCATGGCACTACCACCACTAAACCACATCGAAGATTCGGGCATTTGAACTGAGCCATCAGCCCTTAAAATATATGAGCGTGATTCATCGGCACGTTTACGTGCGCCACCAGATAATGCTAAATATTGGTCGAATGTTAAACCTTGTTTATATCTATGTGTGCTTGGGTGCTGTACTTGGCCCATGACTGACACGGTTTGATTAGTCGCAGGAATATACAACGCATCCTCATCTTCAAGCATTAGGTTAGCACTATCTATACCCAGTTGGATTGCATTGATATCAACAACTAATCGACCGACAGTTTTAACATTTTCAAGCTGATTTAACATCAGCTGCGCATCGTTATAGCCAATAGTTGGTGTATCTTTTGTCAACGCTTTAGCAGCAATTTCACGGCGTAATTCATCAGCAAGTTTTGATAACTCAAGCTGCTCTTTATCTTTTACTGACTTTCGTAAAAATACAGCACTGCGAGGAGCTGCATCGCTCGTCAAACCACCTGCGCGAGATATTACATCTTTCAAGCTTTCGCTACGCTGAATACTGTAAGTACCGGGAAACTTAACTTCACCCTTGATAGTCACCCAGCGAGTCTCCTGCCAATCAGGAAGCGTGCGAACGGTTAAGATGTCACGGCTTTGAAGTATAACGTTTGCAGTTGGTACATTTTGCATGACCTGATCTAAGCTCAGCTGCATATGTTCGACCGATACACCGTTTTGCTCAGAAACATTTTGACGAGTCAATTCAGCCGAAAGTGTATAGGCACCTTCTTCTAAACCACCAGCCGCAATGAGTAATTCTTTAACATCGCCATTAATAGTAATGGGGTATTGCCCAGGGAAACGCACATTTCCATTGATGCTGACTAACTTAGCAGCATCGCCGAAACGACTCTGCTCTCTCAGTTTTTTAACTATAGGTTTTAATAACTCTTCACGGTCTGCGTAATCAAAAACAATGATTGAATCACGCGGATTTAGCTTAGGATTATAATGTGATTTAGGTTCTGCAATCGCTCGTCCAAGCGCAATACGCTCCACTTGAATATCACCGCGTTGATTTATTTCACGGACAAGTAAGGAATAATCCAAATCAGCGGATATGGTTAAATCCCCCCAAACTGAAGGGAGTAAATCGGCAACAGTTAAACCTTTAGTCCATTGATATTTACCAGGACGAACAACAGCGCCTGCCAGAGTAATCGCATTATCAATACGGCTAGAGGCAGATCTTACATTTAAGAGGTCGCCATTTTTGACTAAAGTGTTTAGTCCTAAATTTTCTGTTAAATCAACACCCACTACAGTTTTAACTGATTCATTACTATAACGTTCAACTGTACTTGCTTTTGGATATGCGCCCGGATTTAGACCACTGGCCATGCGAATAACATCAGCCATGGTTTCATTATTTTTAAGCTCATATATAGCAGGACGACGAACTTCACCAATCACGCTAACTGAACCACCTGATGATGGAATAAAAACCACATCACCTGATTGTAAGCGAATATCACCTGATGCATCACCACGCAGAAGTAAATCATAGAGATCTAGGCGACCTACTGTTTTACCTGCTCGTTTAATTTGTATGTCACGCAAGCTACCAATTTGATTCACACCACCGGAAATAAATAATGCTTGAGTGATCGTCGATAAACTAGAAACAGTGTAGGAGCCTGGTTGAAAAGCATCACCAGCAACAAAGATACGAATTGACCGTAATTCGCCCATTGTGATATTTGACTCAATGCCAATCATACTTTGGCTAATTTTTTGCTGTAACAATTCGCGTACTTCTGAAAAACTCAAACCAACAAGCGATATTGGCCCTAAACCCGGAAATTGAATTGCTCCATCACGACCAACGGTTAGCGTGTACTGGTTATTCTCTTTACCAAACAACTGAACATTTAAGCTATCACCGGGACCAATCATGTACTCAGCAGGCACTGGCACATCGCTAACTGGTGCAAAAGTGCTTGGCGACCCCGCAAAGAGATCGTAACCAAAACGCTTTAATTGATTTTCTTTTTTGTCTTCAATAGCTTCAACCTTTGCCTCTGACTTCGTCGCCTGGTTTAGCTGGTCACTTTCAGATTGGTCAACTACATCATTATTGGCAGCACGTGGAGTCACCACAGTTGGATTTTCAACTACTGTTTGAGCAGCTGAACCACCAGTGATCATCGAAGGGTCAACGCCATATTGACGTGCTAGCCTTTCTTGTTCTGACTTAGGTAAAGCTTTGAACTGCTCGATCATCTGTGGAGATGGCGTAATGGCATTAGCCTGCGCGCCCATCAAAATCGCGGCACTTATGCCTAGTATGATGAATTTTTTGACTTGTCGTAGCACCAGATATCTCCGTTTATAAAAATGAGTCAAAGCTTATTATTGGATTTTTAGAGGTAAAACCTGAGTTTCACATTCAAACACTCGGCAATCAAACGCCATTTAGAGTGTACAAAAAACTAACGATTCTTTGGGGTAAATGTTGGATTATTTACATCATCAAGCAGCTACGGTTAATCGTATCATGGCTGAATAAAGGTAAAATTGGACATATTAATGGCTATTGAGGCTCCCTCCATTACTCATTTAATGAAGAAACTGTTTTTCGATAAATATCCCTATTTTTATACCTGCCAGTTCGGTATCCGTACCTCTCGTTCGAGAGATTAACCTGCGGTTTCTCACCTTTAAGACACGCTACCGATCCGCGTGGCGGCCTGAGGCCTTCGGCGTCCGCTTAACGAATGAAACTTTTCATTCGCTAAATATATCCCTATATACCTGCCAGTTCGGTATCCGTACCTCTCGTTCGAGGGATCAACCAGCGGCTTCTCACCTTTCAGACACGCTACCGCCCATAGATTGCGGCTTCTATATTGCCCTTCGCGACGCGAAAACTCATATTTTTCATGTAATAAAACCTCATCATTCTTTATAAAAAGAATTACAAGGCTCCAATCCATTTGAATTTCTAGCGAGTGATATCACCACTCTTGTGGGAAAAACACGCCAAATTATTAATTAGAACAAGACTATCACAGCCTAAACCCAATAGTCACCTAAACGTTAATGCAGGCCTTAAGCAGCTAAGTTTGCGCATCAACTAAAGATTCATTTTTAACAACATACCAATGACGTTAAGAAGAATAAACGACAATCTTAAAGTCTGGTTACATAAGTTTACTTCAAACCCGAAAGCTTGACTGGTTAATTAACAAGCAATTGCAAGTCTATGTTTCAAATTTTAGAGATAAATTAAAATCTTAATGATTTGAATTTTGTAAAAATCCATAAAAACCTTATTATTTAATAACTTAACAAAACGTTATCCATCTCTGGCAAAAAGCCTTAATAATAAGAATAGTCAATTTCCTACAAATATTTCATCTTAATTCTTACAATGAAACTTGTGTCAATTAGTTAACTACAAACTCTTTCAACCGTTTGCTCAGGTACAGTAACCGTCTTTATCTGCCCCATAATGTTAAAAAGAACATGGCAACGTTTATTTGGGCATTTTTCTTGAAAAATGCCTTCGAGATCAACAAAGGGCCCATCTGTAAAACGAATTTTTTCCCCCGTTTTTAGCTCTAATTCTTCGGCTAATACTGTTTGGGAAGGCGTTAGTTCTTTCATGCGAATGGCATGGATAATTCTGTCGTCAATGGGCGTCATTTTCTCTTGACAATTAACGATTCGATTCACACCACGAGTAGAATGGACCTGCCTGACACTTGTCTGGCTTGGGTCAAAATTGATGAATAAATAATTTGGAAATAGTGGTACACGACAAACTTGTTTGCGCCCGCGCTGAGATTTCTCTTCAGAGACCATAGGCAAATACGTCTCTAAATTTTGAAGTGCTAAGTTTTGTTGTGCTCTCGCTTCACTACGAGGTTTACAATACAAAAGGTACCATGCCTTCATAAGCTAATCTCACTACCCTATAAATAAGTGATGTCCATTCACGGGTCGCAATCATAGCAAAGATGCTCAAGTCGGTGGAAGTAATTTTTCGACTATTCCAGTCTCTCGCTCGGTATGCATACAATGACGCTCACATTAACTAATTCATAATTAAAATCACAACACTATACTGCTGATAATGTCACCACTTAGCTTACCAAAATTGACTTTGGTTGCTTTTAAGGGGTATATAAGGTGGGATTTTAGCGAAAAGACTCATTTTACTGCTAAACACATTACTTTTATTATAAGAACGTAACAATAACCCATACGTAACTAGCGGTTATTCAACAATTAATGAATGCTATAGCGGGAATTAATGGTTGATTAAACCTGCAGGCGATATTGGGACGAGCAACAACCATTTTTCTGTGGTGACATCATCCTGTTTCAGGGGCCCACAGGCAATCACGAGCTTAAGGTGGAAGACTTCATGAGCGTAGCAAAACCACAAGGAACGATGCTTGGGCATCCCAAGGGATTGTTCCTGCTGTTTACAACAGAACTTTGGGAACGATTTAGTTATTATGCAATGCGTGCCATTTTGGTACTGTATTTAGTTGATCAGGTGGGTAAACAAGGCGGTGGCGGCTTAGGATTTAGCCAAGCTGACGCTTTATCCTTGTATGGTACTTTTACTGCGTTAGTGTATTTAACGCCGCTGATTGGTGGTTGGTTAGCTGATAATTTTCTGGGACAGCGCAAAGCCATTTATTTTGGTGGCGCGTTAATGGCGGCAGGCCAATTTATGCTAGCTGCGCCACATGCTTGGTTTCCTGGTATTGAAACGACCATTTTTTATATCGGTTTAGGTACCCTCATTCTGGGTAATGGTTTGTTTAAGCCGAACATTTCCACTATGGTGGGCGATCTCTACGAGGAAGGTGATCACCGTCGCGATGGTGCATTTACTATTTTCTATATGGGAATCAATTTAGGTGCGGCATTATCCGGCTTTATTGTTGCTTGGGCTTATACTAGCTTTGGCCACACTGAAATGGTTAATGGCCAAGAGGTTTTTGTTAATAACTGGCAGGCAGGTTTCTTCTGTGCTGGTATTGGTATGCTGCTATCGCTGGTGATTCAATTTTTATTTGCTCAAAAACTGTTAGGTAACATTGGTACCGTGCCAGCGGCCAAGCTGGAACGTGAACGCCAGGCTAAGCTAGGCAATACCCGTAAAGAACCACTTACTAAAATTGAGCGTGATCGTCTCAAGGTGATTATGGTGCTGGGTTTGTTCACGATTATTTTCTGGGCGGGCTTTGAACAAGCGGGCGGGTTAATGAACTTATTTACCAATGAGTTTACTGACCGTTACATAGGTACTTGGGAAGTGCCCACGACTTATTTCCAATCGCTAAACGCTATTTTTATCGTGTTATTTGCCCCTGTAATTGCTTCTATCTGGATCCGTTTAGGTAAAAATGAACCTAACTCGCCAGTGAAATTTGCCTTAGGTTTGTTCTTATTGGCGATTGGCTTCTTGTTCATGATTGGCGCTGTGGTTGAGATGGGTAGCGATCCTACAGCTAAATCAAGCATGTGGTGGTTAGTGGGTGCTTATTTCTTCCATACTATGGGTGAATTATGTTTGTCACCTATTGGCTTGTCTATGGTGACTAAGCTTGCTCCACTGCGTATTGCCTCTTTGATGATGGGCGCTTGGTTCCTGTTTATTGCGATGGCGAACAAGGTTGCAGGGGTCGTAGGCTCTTTGATTGGTCACGGTGGTGGCAAAGAGGAACAACTTGCTAATGCTATGTCAATTTTTGCTGGTATCGCGATTACAGCGGCTCTGTCTGGCGTGATCCTGTATTTTATGGCTGACAAATTAGTCGATTGGATGCATGGCGCAGAAACCAAGCATCACACTGAAGCCGAAGCCTTAGAAAGTGAAATTGCAGTGACGGCTGAACATGAAGCGATAAAACGTTAATAATCCTGTTCGACTGTTTTTGATTGTTAAAACAAAACGCCTTACTCGCAAGAGTAAGGCGTTTTTGTTAAGTCATCTATTCAGTTACATACTCAATTTCGCCAAAGCGTCAAAAAAACTAAAGGCTTAACTGTAGAAAACCACC
Source organism: Shewanella sp. SM69 (assembly GCF_025653985.1). Classification (NCBI taxonomy): domain Bacteria; kingdom Pseudomonadati; phylum Pseudomonadota; class Gammaproteobacteria; order Alteromonadales; family Shewanellaceae; genus Shewanella; species Shewanella sp. SM69. The sequence goes on along the minus strand of NZ_JAKKRV010000014.1, from coordinate 110,240 downwards.
AGCAGGTAGCGTTGCATCATAGACTAAGCCCTTAAACTTGTTATCAAGTAAAGCTTGTTTATGCTCAGGCTCACTTGTCGCAATACACAACTGTTCTTGCGGTAAAATACTGCGGAACTGAATGCTCGGTTTACCCCAGTCTAACACGCCAAGCTGAAGACTCTCAGGCAGTGCTAACGGGCTTAATCCCTCATCATTACGCAGATAACAACGCAGCCCCTTACCCGCCTGTGCAATAGCTGCACGGTACTTAGTTAGCTCAATGGCAACATAAATCATATCGGCTTTAATATCGAGACCAGATTTCACTAAACGCTCGTTCAAATAGCTCATCATATTGAATGGTTCAATAATGCTTTGACTCTGGCCATTCCTAAAATCTTTAAGCTTCTGATTAACAAAACTTCTAAGCAAAACGCAGGCAAACGCGGCTCGATTATCCTCTGGATACAAATGGGCCATGTACATAATCAGGTGATCACTACCAACCATAGTTGAATCAATGAAATAACTGCTTATATCGCTATTTTTATAAAGGCTATAGTCAACCTTGGCTGCCGGATAACTAATATTTGAAGCGGGAAAGAGTTGTTGCTGAACTTGTTTTGCCGCAGCAACACTTTGCTCAAGCAATGCTAGATTATCACTTAATTCTTGGTGGGATAGCGCGTCAAAATCTGCGGCTTGAGTATCATCAATGTAGAAACTATGAAGGCTTTGTTTAATCGCTTGTTCAATAATAAATAAATCAGATACTGGCTTAACGAGATAATCACTTGCGCCAATGCGTAAGGCTTCTACAACGTCAGCCATGACATTATTACCCGAGATCACGATAGAAGGCACTAAAGGCGCTAACCTTGTCATTTCCTTAAGCATATCGAGCCCACCGAGCTTAGGCATACTCAAGTCTGCAAGAACAATATCGAAGCGCTGCGATTTAAAAACTGACAATCCTTGTTCACCATCACAGGCTTGTGTGACTTGCGCACCTCTACTATCGAGAAAGCTTGCAACAATCTGCCTAAACACGGGGTCATCTTCAACTAAAAGAACCGCAACACCATTTAACGCCATAAAGGTTCCCGAATAAAGTTCATCGCATAGCCATTACTCAAGTGAATATGCCAATAACAAAATTTAACAAGGCTAGCATTTGATGACTAAAGACAAATGCTGTCAAGTACGGCCAATAGGGTTACTCAAGCTCCTGCATATACTGATCGAGAAACTCATCATCATCTTGCTTTTGAGGGACATTACCATCATAGACTTTATAGTCCATGTGCTGTAAATATGCATCTTTGACAAAGGCATAAGGATCGAGTGAATTATCAACAAGTCGCTCTTGATCGATTGCTGATGCTCTAGAATGAAGGTTTTTAAGTCCCCATTTAACAATGGATTGCCACATTGTTAACTCAGACAATGGAAAGTATAGACCATCAACCCAATCAGACGCGAGTTCTCGCACAACATAAGGACCCGCAAATGGCGCCATGAAGTAAGGTCCATTAGGCACCCCATAATAACCCAGCACTTCATTAAACTCATCTTGCTTGCGGCTCATACCCATCATGTCAGCGACATCAATGACACCTAATAAGCCGACAGTAGAATTGATTGTAAAGCGTCCACCAGCATTAGCCGCCCAGCCCCACTTGCCCTGCAGCACATTGTTTACTAAGCTGCTAGGTTCCTCTAAATTCTGCACAAAGTTATTGATACCTGTTTTAGCAGGCGTAGGAATATAATCGTTATAACCATGGGCTACAGGACGATATAAATATCTATCTAGGTAGAGATAGTTGAAGTCCCACATAGCTCGGTTAAAGCCTTCGAACGGATCGCGGGGATCATCATAGGTAATTTGTACCTTAGCAGGTGTTTCCTGCTGAATGGTATCTGGTAGGGATACTTCAGCCGATTGCACTTTAGGCAACAGCATTAACCCCAAAGATAATCCCATCCATTTTAACTTCATATCGCTCTCTTAATATAAATGTACAGTTTAGACATCAAATTTTCGCTAAAGTGACAATACAAAAATGACGATATAAAGATAATTCGTCTTAGTGGCATACTATCCAGTATGACAGTTCCTTTGTCACAAGGCGCATAAGCATACTTGGCAAAAAAAATTGGTCAATTGTTAATTTTACTAAACGAATGTATCGCAGGATAAACTATATAAGGTCATTAAATGGAGTCGATTCCACTTGTCAGCAGTCAAAATTCGCAGTTACACACTGCGATGGCCCACACTGATGCCCTCAATGCTACTCCACGCCCCATTCCGGCTCAGGTGCAAACATCACCTGAGGGAGATAGTATTATTCTAAACGGTACAGAATATAATTTAAAGCTAGTTAATGCTCAACAGCGGCAAATATTGTTGACTGCTAATAGCTTTTTAGTCACGCCCAATGCGCAGAACAGCTCAACTCCAACTACGATAGTGCAAAACTCCACTAGCCAACTACTTGCCTTAGCTACACCCCTCGTACTGAAAATCCCTGAGGCAGTGATCAATCTGGCACAACAAAATGGCATCTCTCAGACGCAGCTTTCAACGCTCGCGGCTCGCACACAGGGCTATCCATTACCCAACGTCACTATAGTTAACAAGGAGCTTCAATTTGCTAATGGTACCGTTGTAGCACAAGATCCTGGACCCCAGCTGAATCAAGGTGAATTCATCGCGAAAATAGCCTTTCAACAAGGGCGCCCTATTTTATTACTCACCCCAATACAGAGCAAACTCGAAATCATAATTGGGACGCCAGTAAATGAAACTCAGGTTCCCACAAATAAACCATCTTCTGATCTTGTGATCGCGAAAATTGAACCAGCCCAGATCATTGCGTCCTTTCTAAAAAAACTCGAAAATATCAACTTTCTACCTGAGCCCACAAAACAAATTGTCACGGCCAAAGTCGATATAATGCAGCTTCAAAGTAAAGTAGATGTTCCATCAGCGCCTACTGCGACTGGCTCACAGAATATCTCTAACGCGCAAGTCATAACGCCAACAACTAAAGACTTAGGTCAGATCAGCACCCAAAACTCAGCCCTTGAAAATCGGCTTGTAGGTCAATCACCAGCATCACAAATGGGTGAAAACGTAAATAGCAAAAACGGGTTACCTCAAAGCTCAAAAACGTCACAAGAAATCCTAAGTGTGAGTCCTACAGACATAAACAAACTTAAGAATATTTTAGGATCCAGTAACCAAAAGAGTGAACAACAAGGCAATGATGCTAAGACTGACACTTCGATAAAAGTGGCCGATGTCTTACAAAAAGCGTTCAATAAAGCGGGGGCACTTCCTATTGAGTTATCCCGTTCTAATAGCAGCTCGAATTTAGCATCTGAGTTATTGAAACACCTACCGCATTTAGGGCTACCACCACTGAGCCAATTAAATGATATCGATGAACTCAAAGCCAATATTCTCGGTCTAGCGAGTCTAAATCTTGCTACGCCTCAATCAAATCAAGCCTCTATGCTCATGAATGGGAGTGCAATTACCTCACTTTTTCAGCTGCTACTTGGCTTTAAAGCCAATAACAATTCGAATTCCATGAGCAAAAAGCTTGCCGACTACCTTGAACAGTTACAAGCTAAAGTGGGCTTCTCCACTAAACTTCTTGGGCAACTGAGCAAAGCAGGAGGCCTTGATAGCATGGGACTATTAGCCTCTAACCTGCATTTATACCAACAGGCAAGTAATGAGAGCGCTGGCAATTTGGTGTGGTTCTTCGCCCTGCCCTATGGCATTAACCAACGACAGGAGCAACTAGAAGGGAAATTTGAGCAAGAAGCCGATCCTGATGACCCAGATAAAAAAACAGGATGGCGTTTACAACTGAAGTTTAATCTAGCACAAGGACCTCTGCTGATTTCAGCCCAAAACCACAATCAACAATTAGATATCCAGTTTAAAGGCAATAGTCAGATACTACTTAATAAGGTTAATAACTTTTTAACGCCCTTAAGCCAAAAACTATCACAACTGGGTTTTACGCCTGGTGAATTATCAACTCAAATAGCGCAAGTACCAGCAACCTTATTACCTGGTGATCATTTCCTCGTAAAGACAAAAGCTTAATGAGTGACAATGTTCCAACACTAATATTGAGTTCATTATACAAAACATTGGGAATAACGATATGAGCGAAGAGAGTGAACCTAAACAAGCTGTCGCACTGAGCTACGATGGCCGTAACGCTCCTAAAATAGTTGCGACTGGTGAAGGGCTTATCGCAGAAGAAATTATTGCCTTAGCTAAGGCTAACGGCGTTTATATCCATCAAGATCCCCATCTGAGCCATTTTTTGAAATTGCTAGAGTTAGGAGAGGAAATTCCCAAGGAGCTTTACCTGCTTATCGCCGAACTGATTGCATTTGTGTATATGCTCGACGGTAAATTTCCTGAGCAATGGAATAATATGCATAAAAAAATTGTCGAGAAGGCATAAAATAAAAAAGCTAATTCAGAAAAATTAGCTTTTAGTGTTCAATTGGCTACCGATTACTTACGATGCAGACGGATCAACAGCTCGGCTTCAGCTTTAGGTAATTCGCATTCCTTAATCAACTCGTCAACGCCAGCACCAAGCGCGACCATCTTCATGGCTCGAGTATAAAGTTTTGCCTGTGGATCCTGTTGAGTCGTCTCTTCAATCCGTTCAGACTGTTGCAATATGCGTTTCTCTAATTCAATAACACGACGGCCTACACCGATTGTGCCACTGCGTAATTCTTGCAATTCGCGTTTAAAAGACTCTCGCTGCCGATCGCCCTCTTTAACTAACACAGTCAATGCATCAACTTTGCTTCTTAATTTACTCAATTGCTTTTGTAAAAAGAGTACTAACCCTAAGCATGCGATGACATAAACTAACGCTGCGATCAAAAATTCATCGCCCATCAAAAATCCTTATACTCACTCAAAGCCATAGATTAGGAGCTGGCTTACAAGTGAGTTATCTATTACAAAGTGCTCACTTAACGTCACCAATATAATTGGCCATTGTTCAAGCTATAATAAAAAGACTTCGTCTATCCATAAATCGTAAATACTCAACATCATCGATTTATTCGCAAATAAACAAAATGGCTGAATGAATTCTAATCATTCAGCCTTATCACACTCATTGATTAGATCTGAGTCAACTCAGCCCATTCTTCATCGGACAATAATTTGTCGAGATCAACTAGGATAAGTAATTCATTGTCGCGATTGCTCACGCCTTGAATAAACTTAGCACTCTCTTCCGTTCCAACATTAGGCGCATTGTCAATTTCAGAGCGGCGCAAATAAACTACTTCTGCAACACTATCAACTAAAATACCAATGACCTGCTTTTCAGCTTCGATGATAACGATTCGGGTTGAATCATCAACTTCAGCAGACTGTAATCCAAAACGTGAGCGGGTATCAATTACAGTGACAACATTACCACGCAAGTTAATGATGCCTAGAACATAATAGGGGGCACCAGGTACGGGGGCAATTTCAGTATAACGCAGCACTTCCTGCACTTGCATTACGTTTATACCGTAAGTTTCATGGTCCAACTTAAAGGTAACCCATTGTAATACTGCATCATCTTTACTTGCAGCGACTGCTGCTACATTTCTTGTATCTTTCATGTTTACCTCAACCAATTGAGTCCTGACAACCTAAACCCGCATTAAGCATTTCAACTAAGGCTTGTACGTGCAAAATGCCACACATCTGTTCTTTCACTACACCCGCTAACCAAGGGCGTTTACCCGCTTGACTACGCCAGTTGACTTGCGATTTATTAATTTTTACCGCATTGACCAAGGACTCACAAGTCAATCCCCAGTTACTGCCTTCTAATAATACAAGATATTGATAATTTACCGATTGCGCCAGTTTATCTGTGTATTTTTCTGGCATAACCCACGCACAAGTGTCGACAATGTTCAATTGTTCCTCCCTATGCGTCTGTACACCAAGAAACCATGCGGGTCGACCAAAGATGTGGTTTATCCGCTCAACTTTTACTATTCCGCCTAAACTCACCAAAGGCACGGCCAATGTCAGCCCTGCTACTTTAAAGAATAGTACCTGAAACTCATCATCGAGCACTTCTTGCAAATCTTTTGTCACACTAGGAGGCGTAATGCCGACTTGTGTTTCTGGCACAACCACTGGCTCAACGATTTCATCAGCAACGGTTTCATTAACAACAGGCTGAGCTTTTGGTACTTCCACCACAACAGGTTGAACATCAATAGGTGGCGCTATCTCTACTGAAGGTGGTATCGATTCTAACCTTGCAGTCTTTAGTACTGGCGCTAATAATTTCTCTAACGCTTGCTTATTCACTTGAGCTACAACCTGGCTTACCGGAGCAACAAACTCATGCTGTCTTGGCGCCACTTTTGGCTGCAACTGCGCAATAGGCGTTATGGCCTTCTCTACATTCTGCGGTGCGGCAGTGCGACCATTTTCAGCCAAAATTGCCGCATCGAGCAATGCAGCCTCCGTTTGATTAACTGCAACATTTTGATTTGAGTCTGCTTTTACAATGCTTTGAGGGGAAACAATCTGGTTTGGACTGTCGTCTTCCTGCAGCAATAATGCGAAAAAATCAAAAACAGTTTCATCAACCGATTTTGACATGGCCAAACTCCCCAACTAATAAGAAATCTAATAATCTTTCATAGGCTTTAACGCCGCGGCAACCACTCGCATAATGCGATGCTGGTAGATGTGCCAAACTGGCATCTCTAAACTTAGTGTCTACTGGAATAACGTCTTTCCACAAAGTATCACTGTATTCGGCACCAAGAACTTGCAAAGCCGCAGGTGATGCTTTGGTGCGTTTATCATACATGGTAGGCACAACAGTGTAACTGTAGCGTGTCTTCTTAGATCGGCCCATTAACTCCATCGTTTTAATCATCCGCTCTAGCCCTTTAATGGCAAGAAACTCCGTCTGCACAGGAATAATGATATGCTGACTTGCCGCAAGCGCATTGACCATTAATACCCCTAGTACAGGTGGGCAATCAACGATAGCAACATCATAATCATCAGCAACCAGTGCTAATAAATTACGTAGTACTAATCCCATTCCCTCTTGATGACCTAAGGCTCTGTCTAAGGTAGCCAATGCCATAGTTGCAGGTAATAAATCCAAACCATCGACTAAGGTCGGCACTACATGGGATAAAACGAGTTCCTTAGAAAGGTTTTTATGGGCAAGAAAAACATCAAACAACGAGCCTGGAACCTCTTCAGAATCAATACCTAAGTAATAACCTAACGAAGCATGTGGATCGGTATCTATCATAAGAACACGCTTGCCACGCTTAGCTAATGTTCCCGCTAAACTCGCTACCGTCGTGGTTTTACCTACGCCACCTTTTTGATTCGCTATGGTCCAGACTTTCAAGAAGTGACCCCTACCTATACTGGTTAATATGCTAATGAACTAGAAAATCGTGAGTTCACAAATTCTAAAAATTACTACTCTTTTCTGGTCGTGACTCGAATGCCGCCATTGGGCAAACTAATCACTTTGACACCATCGGCATTCTCAGATATCACCACGGGCAGCATCTCTGCATTTTGGGGGGCAATTGTCTGAGAAACAGCTTTAACCTCTTTTTCTGGCGCTTGAAGCTGTTTAGGAATAGAGGATTCCAGATTAGTTTTTTCCTTCGCCGTATCTATTTCAGTATCTAGTTTGCCCAGCAAAGGCGGAATGCTATTTTGTACCGGCTCAGGACCAATCGCTACAGCCTTCTGCTCACCAGGAGCCGCTAATTGCAACATTGCTTTAGTCTGATCGGGATGAGACGCTAACCAAGTTGCAATGGCCTCAGCCTGTTCGTCAGGTACCATTAACAGCACCTGAGTCGATTCCAAACGTTTTACATCCGCCTGCAGCAAACTATTCTTACGCTTGTAATCAAGGCTTAAGGCACCAAGAACCAAAATGGCTATGCCCATCAACAAGATGATGAGCACACTATTTGTGCTCATCGGATATTGATTTTTAGACACGAACAGACTCTTTTAAAATACATTCGGCCATGTTGTCTAAGGCTATCGACTGGGTGGCAATCCCAGCACTCGCAACGGCTTGTGGCATACCATAAACCACACAACTGGCTTCATCTTGCGCCCAAATGGTAGCGCCTACAGCTTTCAACATACGTGCGCCTTCTCTGCCATCCGCCCCCATGCCAGTTAATACAACAGCAAGCACATCACCACTAAAGGCTTTAGAAGCAGAAGCAAAGGTGATATCCACACAGGGCTTATAATTCATATCAGCACTGCCTGCGATAACTTTTAATCGGCCACTTGCTCCAGTACGTTCAACCATCATTTGCATACCACCCGGCGCTAAATATGCACAACCAGGTTTAAGAAGATCGCCATTAGCGGCCTCTTTTACATCAATCTTACATAAACCATTTAAACGACTCGCAAATGCAGGGGTAAAGGCAGCAGGCATATGCTGGATTAATAAAATAGGATGCGGATAGTTTGCCGGAAACTGCGTGAGTATTTTTTGCAACGCAACCGGACCACCAGTAGATGTACCGATCAGCAATAATTTATACTGTTTACCACTTGCACGAATCGTCGTTGCCGTTGAGGTTCTAACAGGAGCTGCGACAGGCGTATGAGCCGATATACTCGTTGTACCTAAAACGCTACCTGTTGGACGCACGCTAGGTGTTGGCGCGACCACAGGACGTGCAATCGGACGAAACATTCTGCGTCGTCCCAATGCCTTAACTCTTTGTTGCAACAATAAAATGGCATCATCTTTGTTGGTCGCAATATCTTCAAAACGTTTAGGCAGAAAATCTAATGCACCAGCATCTAAAGCGTCTAACGTTGCTTTAGCGCCATCATGGGTTAAAGAAGAAAACATCAAGATCGGAGTCGGACACTTAGCCATGATTTCACGAACAGCAGTAATACCATCCATGACAGGCATCTCAATATCCATAGTAATAACTTGGGGATTAAGCTCAGCAGCCAACTTCACCGCTTCGGCCCCATTTGAGGCCGTCGCGATAACTTCCAGTTCAGGATCTTGATTGACTATTTCACTAACACGTCGTCTGAAAAAACTTGAGTCATCAACGACTAATACTTTAATGGCCATTCCATTCCTTAGCTTGGAAACTAATTCTTACTTTTCGCATAATGCTTTAGCAATCCAGGAACATCTAAGATCAGTGCAATACCACCATCCGATGTAATTGTCGCACCAGCCATCCCAGGTGTGCCATGTAACATAGCGCCAAGAGGTTTAATAACGACTTCTTCTTGTCCTATTAAGGCATCCACTACAAAACCAATTTGCATCATGCCTAATTGCACGATAACCACATGACCATGCTTTTTATCGCCATGTTTAAAGGTGGTTTTGTTTCTATGTAGCCAGTGTTCCAAATAGAACAAAGGTACGGCCTTATTACGCACTATGACAGTCAGTTGCCCATCAACAATATTGGTTTTTGTGAGATCGAGATGGAAAATCTCATTCACGCTAGATAGAGGTAATGCAAACACTTGTTTAGCGACATCGACCATTAAGGTTGGCATAATCGCCAGTGTTAGCGGTACTTTAATCTCAAGTATCGTTCCCTTACCTTTCATGGAATCAATATGTACAGTGCCATTCAGCTGGGTGATACGAGTTTTTACCACGTCCATCCCAACACCACGGCCTGAAATATCTGAAATCTCAACTTTAGTTGAAAAACCTGGTGCAAAAATCAAATTATAGGCTTCGCTGTCTGTCATCCGCGAAGCAGAATCTTCATCGAGCACACCACGGTTTATGGCAATTTTTTTGAGTTTTTCAGGATCCATGCCTGCGCCATCGTCTTCGATTTTCAGCAGTATATGGTCGCCTTCCTGACTTGCAGATAAGGTAATCGTTCCCGTTCTTGGCTTACCACTAGCTTCACGCTCGTTTGGCATCTCGATACCATGGTCCACAGAGTTACGCACTAAGTGGACGAGTGGATCGGCAAGCGCTTCAACGAGGTTTTTATCTAAGTCAGTTTCTTCACCGACCATGATCAAATCAATTTCTTTGTTTAGTGTACGAGCAAGATCACGTACCACCCGAGGGAAACGACCAAACACTTTCTTGATCGGTTGCATACGGGTTTTCATCACAGCGCCTTGCAAATCGGCAGTAACGAGATCTAAGTTCGCGAGAGCTTTCGACATCTCCTCATCATCACGGCTGATGCCTAAGCTCACCAATCGATTACGCACTAACACTAACTCACCCACCATATTCATGATCTGGTCGAGTCGTGCAGTATCTACACGTACCGTTGTTTCACCCTGAGGCACATTCGCAGAGCTAGCCTTAGCAGGTGCTTTATCGACAACCGCAATTTCCACCTTAGGTTTTGCAGCAACGACTGGGGCAGGAGCTGGTACTGCGGCTTTTACTGGCGCAGGAGCATGTGGTGCAGCAGTAGGTGCTACAGTCGAAACAGGGGGCGTAGGCGCTTTTACTTCAGCTTTCGCAGGTGCTCCGCCTTTCCCATGGAGTTCATCGAGTAATCGCTCAAACTCATCATCGGTAATTTCATCAGCATCTACAATCGGTTGAGGCGCAGGTGTTGCCACAACCTTAGGCTTAACAGGCACTTCAGCCTCAGCTTTAAATTTACCTGAGCCATGAAGTTCATCCAGTAACGCCTCGAACTCATCATCAGTGATGTCATCACCTGATGTTGAAGGTGTTTTAATTGGTGCAGCAGGCTTGACAGCAACAGGCTCAGATACAAATGTGGTAGCAGCGACCGCAGGTCCCTTTCCTGAACCATGAAGCGCATCCAATAAAGCTTCAAATTCAGCATCATTGATATCATCGATACTTGAAGACGTATTTTCAATGGAAGATGAGTTATCACTTATGTCAGCAGGGATTTCTTGAAGGGTAGGAGTATCAATAATGACTTCAACAACAGGTTCTGGCTCTACAACCTTGGCAGAAGCGACTTCAGATGGCAAAGGCGCACCTGAACTGAGCATTTTAAGTCTCGCTAACAAACCTGAATCGGCGGGGTCTTGTTGCTCGCCCTGCTGGGTTTGCGCAAACATGGTATTAATTGCATCAACAGCCTGCAAAATAATATCCATCAACTCTGCGTTAACGCTACGCTTGCCTGTCCGCAATAAATCGAAGGTATTCTCAGCCTCATGACAAACATCAACCATGGGAGTTAAGCTAAGAAAGCCAGCACCACCTTTAACGGTATGAAAACCTCGGAAAATGGCGTTCAGCAAGTTAGTATCATCAGGATTATTTTCAAGCGCAACGAGTTGCTCTTGCAGAAGCTCTAAAATTTCACCGGCTTCGATTAAAAAGTCCTGGAGTATCTCTTCATCTACATCAAAGGCCATCAAATTGACTCCCAGTTAGAAACCCAGACTCGATAGAAGATCATCCACTTCGTCTTGACCCGTTACCACATCTTGACGAAGCTCGGCATTCATTATCGGGCCTTCTGCTTCAATATTATTTTTCTGAGCAATCTGACTTTCAATCATAGGTTGCTCACCAAATACCGTCAGCATAGAAACCAGATTACTTTCTACTTCCATTACTAGATCAATAACACGACGTATTATTTGTCCTGTTAAGTCTTGAAAATCTTGCGCCATCAAAATTTGATTAAGCAATTCACGTAATCGAGTCGAGTCATTTGCACTACGAGACATAAGGTCTTGTACATCGTGACAAAGGCCCTTAAATTCAGTCAGCGCTATCTCGCGTCGCATTAATCTGTCCCAAGATGGCATGACATTTTGAATATTTACGGTCACGGCATTAGCCAAAGGTAAACATTCTTCAACCGCATCCATGGTTTTATTTGCAGCTTGTTCGGTCATGTCAATAACGTAATTTAAACGTTGCTTGGCATCGGGGATCTCTGTATTGGCTAATTCAGCAAGACGATTATCAACTTGAAAATCCATCAGCGCACTATGAAGTTGCCGAGTTAATTTACCTACTTCTTCGAATAATTCTCGTTGCAGTGGAGCAGCAAGCTCCCGAAATAAATCATCTGCCTGACTTTGCTCACATGCACTTAATAATTCAACTAAATGCTGAGCTTGCTCGAGCGTGATGAGCCCTGATGTTTGTGACTTCATAGCTCATCCTTGCTCAAGCGAGTCGTTCGAATATTTTATCTAACTTCTCTTTCAGCGTTGCAGCGGTAAAAGGCTTAACCACATAACCATTCACTCCCGCTTGAGCGGCAGCAATAATCTGTTCACGTTTTGCTTCAGCAGTTACCATTAATACGGGTAAATGCTTTAGCGAATCATCAGCGCGAATTGCTTTTAACAGATCGATTCCTTGCATACCAGGCATATTCCAATCTGTAACAACAAAATCAAAATCCCCCTTTTGCAACATCGGCAGGGCTGTTGAGCCATCGTCTGCTTCTTGGGTGTTATTAAACCCCAAGTCTCGCAACAAGTTCTTGATGATACGCCTCATTGTCGAAAAATCGTCAACAATGAGAATCTTCATATTCTTGTCCAAGGTTTCCTCCGGTGAGCTGACATTCTGTGCTCGATTAATAATTATACTTATGTCCAGTGCTTGAGTTTAGCTTTCAATCGCAACATTGCCTGACTTAATATCTGGCTAACCCGCGATTCACTGACTTCAAGAATGGCGCCAATCTCTTTTAAATTCAATGCTTCATCGTAGTACAGGGATAACACTAATGCATCTCTTTCAGGCAATAATTTAATTGCCTCAACCAGAGCAGAATGAAATTGGTTCTCAGCTAATGCTTCAAATGAATCATCATCGGACCGATCACTCACTGTAAGTATATCCTGAGATACGCCTAAATCTTCTATCCCTATGATTTTTCCGACAGAAACATCGTTAAGAATATGATGGTACTCATCGAGCGTCATATCAAGTTTTTCTGCAATTTCTGTGTCGCGTGCATCACGGCCCAGTTCTTGCTCTAACTCATCAATAGCGTGTGCAACCTTACGATTGTTACGATGAACGGAACGAGGGACCCAGTCGCCACGACGAATTTCATCTAACATGGCTCCACGTATGCGTATGCCGGCGAAGGTTTCAAATTTCGCACCCTTGCCACCATCAAACTTGGATGATGCTTCTAGTAACCCCATCATCCCAGCTTGGAGTAAATCATCTAACTGCACAGATGCAGGTAGTCTGGCGAGTAAATGATGCGCAATTCTTTTAACCAACGGAGCATACTGTTCAACGATCGACGATTTATTGTCTAAACAAGTATACGCAGCGGCTTTATTCACTCGTTTTTTCCTCTTGAAAATCTGGTCGTTGTACTAAACGCTCAACGAAAAACTCCAAATGCCCACCAGGTTGCTGCGGCACAGGCCAGCTCAAAATTTTATTTGCCAATCCTTGATACGCAATCGCCGCTGGTGATTTAGGATAAGCTTCAACCACCAATTTTTGTTTACGAACTGATTTACGTAAGTTTTCGTCAAATGGAATCGTGGCGACTAATTCAAGTGCAACATCTAAAAATCTGTCGGTCACTTTACTGAGTTTAGCAAATAATTCCATACCTTCGCGTAAACTACGCACCATATTGGCAACTATTTTAAAACGGAACACGCCATGCTCACGGCTGAGAATTTTAATCAGGGCGTAGGCATCGGTAATCGAAGTGGGTTCATCACAAACAACGACTAGCACATCCTGCGAAGCACGTGAGAAACTGAGCACCATATCTGAGATCCCAGCAGCAGTATCTACGACTAGAATATCAAACTGAGTCCGCATCTCACTAAATGCACGGATTAATCCAGCATGTTGCGCTGGGCTTAATTCCACCATCCCCTGTGTTCCTGAGGTGGCAGGTACTATGCCTATCCCCTTAGGACCACGCACGATAATATCGTCAAGCTCTGCATCACCAGAGAGAACATGAGAGAGGTTACGCTCGGCACGAATACCCAGCATGACGTCGACGTTTGCTAAGCCAAGGTCAGCGTCAAGTACCAAGACACGCTTGCCTTTTTCGGCTAATGCCACAGCAGTATTAATAGAAACGCTGGTTTTACCCACGCCTCCTTTACCACCAGTGACCGCGATTACTTTCACTTTTTCGTTATAGGGTTGATTCATCATACGTAAACCACTTGCTTGATCCAGGGTCATAAATCTACTCAAATGCACAGGCCATATTATCTGACCACGCTGTGTCTTGTAATGATTGTTGTTCTGTACTATCTAACGCTGCGAGTGCCTGCTGGGCTAAATCTAGGGTATCCGCAACTTTCATATCTTCAGGAACTCTTTGTCCATCAGTAATATAACTTAATGGTAATCCGTTTTGGATCAACACACTTAATGCCCCTGCTAACGACACAGATTCATCGAGTTTTGTGAGAACGACACCAGATAGGGGAATGCGTTTAAAATGATTGACTGCATCTTGCAGCACACGGCGCTGCCCTGTCGCAGACAGTACCAGATAACTGCGGATAGGTATCCTGCTATTTGCAGTTAAATTATCAAGTTGCTGGTAAAGGCGCATATCTCGCTGTCCCATGCCAGCCGTATCTATCAATACTAGCTTGCGATTCCTAAACTGATAGAGAATTTGCTCTAATTCATTTAGATCATGAGCTTGCTTTACTGGGCAGCCCATTATTTTGCCATAAGTTGCTAATTGCTCATAGGCTCCGATGCGATAATGATCTGTGGTAATTAAAGCAACATGTTCAGCACCATGATGTGCCGCAAAACGGGCAGCAAGTTTAGCTAATGACGTTGTTTTACCAACGCCAGTAGGGCCAACTAATGCAACCACCCCGCCCTGTTTCACAATGTCATCACCCTGATTGTCAAGCATATTAGCAAGACTTTGTGGTAATGCTCTGACTAATTCAGCCGGCGTATAATGCTGACTCAGCGCGGCTAATTTATTCGCAACCGCAGGGGAAAATTCAGCCTCAAGCAATTTGGCTTCGAGCATAGCACCGACGGGATCGATGCGTTTTTTATGTTCCGTCATCAAGGAGGATACTTGATGTGTCAATAAATTACGCAGTGATGCTAATTCATCACGCATAGCCTCAATATCAGCACTTTGTTTCTGTGATGTTTGTGGCTTTTTATCAAACGAGGAAGGTGCTTCACGACGTTCTGGTTTCACAGCAGTAGGGGCTTGTAAGCCCTTAGCCCATGCAGGTAACTCGGCATCAACTTGCTGATGTGACATTTGTTGATTCAAACGGCTTTGCTGCTTCTCAAGTAAGGCTTGTAATGAGTCTGCAGGTGCGGCTGGCTTAGCGCGAGTTTCTACACGAACTGGCTGCTTAGCACCCAGGGACACGAGATCGTCGCTCACGTCCATAAAGGTCGGTGCTGGCGCAGTGGCTGCAGTTTTCGCTTTAGGTTCGTCATAGTCAACGGCAGCGACAATTTCGATGCCACCGTTCACTTTTTTATTTGACATAATGACGGCATCTGAGCCGAGTGTTTCTTTCACTTGGGCCAGTGCGGCGCGCATGTCTTTGGCAAAAAATCGTTTAATCTTCACTTATGCGTCCTCTACTGGCCGACTGCAGATACGATACGTATTTGCTTCTCATCAGGTATTTCTTGATATGAAATGACTCTGAGATTAGGAATAGTATGTTTAACAAAGCGTGACAGCGTCGCGCGTAACATACCTGACGTCAACAATATGGCGGGTTGTCCGACCATTTCTTGCTTCTGAGCCGCATCGGCAAGGGACTGCTGCATGCGTTCTGCAAGACCGGGTTCAATATTAGGACCATCACCACCGGTTGCTTGCATTGACTGATGCAACATCTGTTCCAACTCTGGCGCCAAAGTAATGACGGGGATTTCGAGCTCTGGGCCAGAGATTTCCTGAACTATCATACGTTTCAAAGCGATACGTACAGCGGCAGTCAAGACTTCAGTGTCATTGCTCTTAGTGCCATATTCTAACAAAGTTTGCACTATAGTACGCAAGTCTCTAACTGAAACCCCTTCATTTAATAGGTTCTGCATCACTTTTACGACATGTCCTAGTGGCATGATATCTGGAATAAAGCCATCAACCAGCTTAGGTGAGTGTTTCGCAAGCATATCCATCAGTTGTTGCACTTCTTCGTAGCCTAACAACTTAGCGGCATTATTTGTGAGTAATTGACTAATATGAGTTGCAACAACAGTGGCGGCATCGACGACGGTATAACCTAATGTTTGTGCGTGCTCACGTAACTCAGGAGCGATCCATACCGCTTCTAGGCCAAAAGCGGGATCGCGCGTTTCGATACCATCGAGTTTGCCATAGACTTGACCAGGGTTGATCGCCAATTCGCAATCATGACGAATATCTGCCTCTCCGACGACGACGCCCATTAATGAAATGCGATACGCATTAGGCGATAAATCTAAGTTATCGCGAATATGCACCGCGGGCACTAAGAAGCCTAGTTCCTGAGACAACTTTTTACGCACGCCTTTAATGCGGCTTAGTAACTCGCCACCTTGGCCCTTGTCAACCAGAGGGATCAAACGATATCCAACCTCAAGACCAATAGTATCAACATGATGTACATCGTCCCAACCTAGCTCTTTAGGCTCTTTATCTTGTCTTTCTATTGGACCCGATTTCACTTGTTCTAGCGCTTTAAGACGTTTGTTTTCATTTCGTTTATAAACAAAATAAGCTGCACCAGCAGTCATAAAGGCAAAGCTTAAAAACGCCATGTGCGGCATACCAGGAACAATACCCATTACAAACAGGACTCCGGCGGCGATACCCAATGACTTATGACTGTCAAACATCTGACTCATCATCATTTGGCCCATATCACCTGACTCGTTTTGACGAGTCACCATCAAGGCTGCGGCGATTGACAATAATAGACCAGGGATCTGCGCCACTAAACCATCACCGATAGTCAGTAAGGTATAAATTTCAACCGCTTCAGAGAAACTTAAGCCATGCTGCACAATCCCTATGATGAAACCACCTACGATGTTGATCACTAAGATCATGATACCGGCAATCGCATCCCCTTTAACGAATTTGGACGCACCGTCCATCGCACCATAGAAATCGGCTTCACGGGTCACTTCGGCACGGCGTATTCTCGCTTGGTCTTGATTTAAGGTTCCAGCATTTAAGTCAGCATCGATTGCCATTTGCTTACCAGGCATAGCATCCAAGGTAAAGCGGGCACTGACTTCTGCGATACGACCTGCACCTTTAGTCACCACCGCAAAGTTGATGATAATCAAAATGATAAATACCACTAGACCAACGGCATAGTTACCACCGATCACCACAGAACCGAAGGCTTCAATCACCTTACCCGCGGCATCACCGCCATTATGACCCTCAAGTAAAACCACACGAGTAGAGGCAACGTTGAGCGCAAGGCGTAATAACGTCGCCACCAGTAACACAGTTGGGAAGGCAGCAAAATCTAAGGGTCTATCGGTATAAATAGCCACCAGCAATACGATGAGAGCTAACGCAATGTTGAATGAAAAGAGTATGTCTAATAGAAATGGAGGGATAGGTAAAACAATCATGGCCAATGCAGCAAGCACAACCACCGGCGTGCCAATGCCTTTAAAAGTGCTGAGCCTAATTTGTTTTACTTGACCAAGAGTCGCTTTAACATCCATTCGCTATAACCTAAACTTTGACGTGTAATAGCATGAAGCAAAAAACGCGCCAACAAGATTAAAGCCATTAATGAAGGAAAGATATGTACTGTGACTGATTGATATACATAAAATTAGCCATAAAAAACAAATGAACTCGACATCATCAGCTTTGCCAATGACTACCATCTGAGACTAGTGGTTCAATATTTCAATTCATCTGGTATAGGTTGATTGAGTGGGACAGGAATAGGTTTACGGCCGCGTCCTTTTTGATATTGGCGCAGCTGGAATACATAAGCCAAAATCTGTGCGACAGCAGTAAACAAACCTTCAGGGATCTGCTGATCTAACTTAGTCGTATGGTAAATAGCCCTTGCAAGTGGTGGGGCCGAGACAATCGCAATATTGTGCGCGCGGGCAATCTCACGTATTTTAAAGGCCACATCATCAACACCTTTCGCTATCACAAAGGGAGCCGCAGAGCGCTGCACATCGTATTTAATCGCAACGGCAAAATGCTCAGGGTTAACGACAATCACATCGGCATTTGGCACTTCAGCCATCATACGCCTTTGTGCTAGTTCACGTTGCATCTGCCGTATATGCCCTTTCACCTCAGGTTTACCCTCAGTGTCTTTATATTCATCTTTTACTTCTTGTTTGGTCATCTTAAGTTGCTTGTTGTGATTCCAAATTTGGAACGGCACATCTATGACGACAATAAACAAAATCGAGGAACATAACAGGATAAACATCCAAACCAACAAATCTAATGCATGGTAAACATTACCAGGAAGATGGTCGCTAGACAGCAACATGATGTCATTGAAATAGAAGCTTAATAAAAAATAAGCAGAAAAGGCTACTACAGAAAATTTTGCAATGCCTTTGGTGAGTTCAACCAGAGCCTGTACGCCAAACATACGTTTAAAACCAGCAAGGGGACTCATTTTACTGGCTTTTGGCATCATAGCTTGGGTCGAAAAATTGATCCCACCAAGAGAGACGTTACCGATAAACGCAACCACCACAATCAATAGCATAATTTTAGCCATGGGCCAGGCTATTTCACTCGCAACAACACCCCACACCTTGAACATTTCATTAGTATCAAAAATTTGCGCCCTATCCATGGTAAATACAATTTCAAACACCCGAGTTAAGCTAATTGCCAAACTTGGGCCTAGCATATAAAACCCACATGCCGCCGAAATCAATACCGCTGCAGTTCCGAGTTCTTTCGAACGTGCAATCTGTCCTTTTTCCCGCGCCTGTTCTAGACGCCTCCCCGTGGGTTCCTCTGTACGTTCACCACTTGATTCTTCAGCCATGGGCCTCTCCTAATCCCATCATATCAGACCATCAGCGTTACATTGGAGCGCTAACATATCGCAAAGCAGCAATTGAGCCGTCGACCATACTTCATCGAAGTGTGCCATTACCGGTGTTAGGGTTAACCACAGAATAAACAGTCCACCAATCATAGTGATCGGAAAACCAATAGAGAAAATATTTAATTGCGGCGCGGCGCGGGTCATGACCCCGAAGGACAAGTTGACTAATAATAAGGCGATAATCGCAGATATCGACATAGTGAGTGCCGCACCAAACATATACGATCCCCAATCAGCCAGCGATCGATAACTTGTCAGTGTTAAGCCTTGATTAGAAATCGGCAAAGTTTCAAAGCTTGCCACTAGCATACGGATCATCAAAAGATGGCCGTCTACAGCTAAGAAAATCAATGTCGCCAATAAAAGAAAAAAGTTACTAATAACGGGTGTTTGTTGGCCAGAACCAGGGTCAACCATAGAGGCAAAGCCTAAACTGGTCTGCATACCAATGATCTGTCCAGTGAGCACAAAGACTTGCATCACCATTTGAGTCACAAACCCCATGGCAACACCGATAATAATTTGCTGCGCCGTGATGAATACTGCGCTTAACGAAAATAAATCCACATTTTGAGTTGGAGGAAGAACGGGTGCTATCGCAAAGGTAATTGCCATCGCCAATAATAAGCGAACTCGTGTTGGTGTCGTTGCCGCCCCAAATACCACCATGACCATCAACATGCTCGCGACGCGAAACAATGGCCAAATATAAGCAGCAATGGTTTGCATTAAGGTATCGAGCAGCAGCTCCATCGCGTTAGCCTATCACTTGAGGAATGCGATTCACCATCTCGATGAAAAAGTCCATCAGGGTTTCAACTAACCAATGTCCCATAAACATTAGGCCAAAAAGTGTCACTAACAAACGCGGAAGGAAACTTAAGGTCTGCTCGTTAATAGAAGTCGCCGCTTGAAACACAGCAACAATTAACCCAATTCCCAGCCCAGGCAACACAATAGCAGACACCATCATGACGATAACAGCGAGAGCTTCACGAAAAATATCAATTAGCGCCTCAGGACTCATGTGTTTACTCTCCCTTGGCTATCCGAAACTATTCGCTAATGTCCCGAGGACTAAGCTCCAACCATCTACGAGCACAAACAACATGATCTTAAACGGCAGCGACACTATCATGGGGGATAACATCATCATACCCATAGCCATCAAGATACTCGCCACCACTAAATCGAGTACTAAAAAAGGCACAAATAGCATAAAGCCAATCTGAAATGCGGTTTTTAACTCACTGGTAATGAAAGCGGGCACTAACACACTCATAGGTGCTTCTTCTGGAGACTTAATATCCTTATAGCCAGAAATCTCAATAAAGGTCTTTAAATCCGTCGTTCTTACTTGTCCCAACATAAAGCCTCTCAGTGGCTCTTTCCCTTTATCAAACGCTTGCTGCAAGGTTAATTGCTCATCGATATAAGGCTTCACCCCTTCATCATAAATCCGGTCGAATACCGGTGCCATGATAAAAAAAGTCATGAACAAACTCATGCCAATTAAGACTTGATTAGATGGAGTCTGTTGTAATCCAATGGCTTGGCGTAATATCGACAGGACAATGATAATCCGCGTGAAAGAGGTCAACATGATGAGCATCGCAGGTAAAAAACTCAGCGATGTCATCAGCAGTAAAATCTGCATTGTGACCGAATATTCCGTTGAGCCGTCTGGCGCCGTTGTTACTGTTACAGCAGGTAAGACGCCATCTGCGGCCCATGCTGACGGCATCAATAGCAGCATAACTAACCCAACTAACGCGAGAATACGTATTGTCATTGTTTTAATTTCGCCTGACGTAATCGACTCGCAAACGAATCAGCTTCTAGATGGATAGGTTCAGCTAACTTATCAATCAAACTCACCTGCTGCGAGCTAACCCCAAGCAAATATTGCTGTTCGCCCACCTGAACCAAGACTAAACGCTCTTTTTGACCGAGGGAAGTCACAGCAATGGTCTTTAGTACGCTATTGGTCGTGGGGACTAAATTAAACCTTCTCAGTAAATAAGCTAACGCGAAAATTAATAATAAAACCAGAATCAAGCCACCTAACATACTTGCTAAGGTCGCAACTTGAGAAGGTTCTGCCATTTTTGTAGCAGCAGGTGCTATTGAAGCAATATTCTCTGCGCCTTCCCCACCGAGGTTATCGGCGCTCGCTTGAACCGCTACCACTAAACTCTGTATTACCGATGTGCTCATTTAAAGTTCCAACGACTTTTACATCTCGAATTATTTAAGCTTTTTAATTCGCTCAGTTTGACTGATCACATCCGTTAAGCGAATACCGAATTTATCGTTTACCACCACCACTTCACCGTGAGCGATAAGCGTGCCATTGACCATCACATCTAACGGTTCACCTGCGACTCTATCTAACTCAACCACAGAACCTTGGTTAAGTTGTAATAAGTTTCGGATACTAATATAGCTACGGCCCACTTCCATCGAAATGGTGACAGGAATATCTAAAATTGTATCTAACTTAGCCGCTTCAGCCTTAGAAATAGGTCTTGAATCATCAACCAGCTCATCGAGTTCAATTGCGTTGGCTTCTTCTAACGCTTGTTCTGCCATTGCTGCTGCCCAATCATCCGTATCGTCTGTGCTCATCTTACTTCACCTTATAATTCTGATATATCACGAGATTTACCCTTACGCGTCACCAATTGCAGCTCAGATTTAACTGTCTCAGGCCGAGGGATTTTCTCACATATTTTAAGCGCTAGGTTATCTCTAGAACGGCCCATTTTACAACGATATGTCGGTAAATCCTCGATTTTCATCATGATAAACTCGGGTAACTCAATCGGAATAATATCGCCCGCTTTAAAATTCATGACCTCTTTGAGCGTTAATTCATGTTCAACAATATTGGCATCGAACCCGACCTTCACATCCATGATTTCATCGTGTAATGCCTGTGACCAACGCATATCAGTATCTTGCTTGTCACTTTGCACACCCGCATCGAGTAACTCTCGGATAGGTTCAATCATGGAGTAAGGCATAGTGATATGAAAATCACCACCGCCTCCATCGACTTCAATATGGAATGAATTAATCACCACAACTTCGGTAGGACTAACAATGTTCGCCATGGCGGGATTGACTTCAGAGTCCAAATAATCAAACTCAACATCCATTACGGGCGCCCAAGCATCTTTATAATCTTCAAATATAATCTTAAGCAGTAACTGTACGATTCGTCTTTCTGTCGGCGTAAATTCTCGCCCTTCAATCTTGGCATGGAAACGCCCATCGCCACCAAAGAAGTTATCCACTAGGATAAATACCAGTCGCGCTTCCATGGTGATCAATGCAGTGCCTTTGAGTGGGCTAAAACGCACCATATTCAAGCTAGTAGGAACAAAAAGCGTATGTACGTACTCACCAAACTTGAGCATCTGTACACCGTTGATCGACACTTCGGCCGCTCGGCGCATCATATTAAACATGCTGATGCGCAAATGGCGCGCAAAACGCTCATTCACGATTTCCAGCGTCGGCATACGCCCACGAACTATTCGATCTTGGGAAGAGAAATCGTAGGAACGGGCATCTTCTCCAACAGCGTCAATTTCGTCATCATCGACGTCATCAACCCCGTGCAATAGCGCATCAATTTCGTCTTGGCTTAATAAATCACTCACTATATTGCCTTCGCCTCTTTTGGTGCTGAAGTTAAAGGATTATTGCATTACAAAACCGGTAAATAGTACTTTCTCGACAACCTTACGCCCAGTTACTGACTGTAGAGTATTTTGCACACTCAAAAGTGCTAACTGCCGTAACTCATCTTTCCCCGCTTGCGTGCTGAGCTTTTGTACATCTGCACCACTAAAGGTCGTTAAAAGCGCATCTTCAATCAGCGGAATATGTTTTTGTGTTAGCACATCATCATCGGTACCACGCACCATAAGCTGCACTTTAATCTCAACTAAACGAGCCCTATCAGGCCCAGGTAAGTTGAATAAGAAAGGACGCGGCATAGGCACGTATGATGCGGTAGCCACTGCTCCTGATGCTGGAACTTCAGCCTGAACTGCACCATCGGCAGCTACGGCGGGAACCTCTTCGGTACCGCTTCCTATAAAGAACCAGACGCCGCCACCGATTAACAGCGCGACTAAAACGCCTAGACCAGCAAAAATAAATAGTTTCTTCTTACTCTTAGGCCCTTCAGTACTTTCAAGTTCTAACGATTCTTCCTTAGCCATCACTATTCTCTTTAATTTAGGCGGAAACTCATTACAGTTTTATTTGAAACGTAATTATGTCAGTCATTGCTATAGGTTACCTGCTTAAGCGTAATAATCTATACCTGAAGTTACACTAATCGCTTGATTTAAACCTAAATGTAACTCTTCTGCCGAGATTTCATCCATATCAGCCGCATTTGAACTGCCGCCATCACCGAAACTACCTTCCCGACGCTCACCTTGATCGCCTTGAGAAACATGGCTGTCAGCCAACTGCATCCCTTGCTCTTGCAATAACTCACGTAATCTTGGCATAGCTTGTTCAACCAGATCGCGCGTTTGCGGCTGAGTAACATGAAACTGTACTTGGGTTTGGTCGCCATGCACTTGGATCTTTACCAACATATGCCCAAGTTCAGGTGGATCGAGCCGGATTTCCGCATGTTGGATGCCTTGACTCACCATAGTAATCAATTGCTGCTTCATCACAGGTGAAAATCGTTGGATCATCTCCTGCATTTGGTTTTGCTGTTCTACTCCTTGACGCAATGACAGCTGAACTTGCATGGTTTCTTGGCGATTTAATTGTGACATCGAGAGTGTCTGTATGGATGATGTCGACTTAAGTTCTGAGAAAGTATTACTATCATCCATAAAACTTTCGTCTCTGGGAATATCCATCGCAACCGTTAATTTAGCATCTTTCAGTAATAGGTTAGCAGCCAAATCGGAATTGGGACTCCCATCAAGATCACTTTCTGTTACAGATGTTGTACCTAATGGTTCAGATGAAATTGAAGAGCCTAAGGTATTCAGGTCGAAAGTATTTCCCGAGGTAGCGATATTACCCGTATTGGGACTATTCACTGTCGAGCTGCTAGTCGTTGCTTTTGCCGCAGTGTTGGTTGCCGACTTTATCGTTGCACTGTTCGCTAAGCCCGCTTGATTAATCACAGCATTAAGTGTGACCTCATTCTCAACTAAAGACTCATCTATACTCACCCCGACTTCAGTGGCAGAGACAAGCTCAGTGTCTTCTAAAGGTAATTCTGAAGCGTCATCGGTCAAATTTGGATCAATCACAGCATCACTATCCGCTGACGCTTCAAGTATATTTGGGTCTATGGGAAGAATATTTACGAGTGACTTATCAGTCAAAGAAGATGGTTTCACGTCATCTGCGAATGAAATTGCTGCCATATCTGGGCTAGTAGAAACTAACTTTTGTAATTCAGCAGAAAAACCAGCTTCATCTATATCTGATGCCAGTTCAATCTCAGCAAAAACAGTAGAAACAGTAGAAACAGTAGAAACAGTAGAAACAGTAGATGCCAATGCTAAATCAGCAGAAATAGTAGGTGCCAATGTTGAATTATCAGAAACAGTAGGTGCCAATGCTGAATCAGCAGAAATAGTAGGTGCCAATGTTGAATTATCAGAAACAGTAGGTGCCAATGCTGAATCAGCAGAAATAGTAGAGGCCAATGCTGAATCGGCAGAAACAGTAGAGGCCAATGCTAAATCAGCAGAAATAGTAGATGCCAATGTTGAATTATCAGAAACAGTAGATGCCAATGCTGAGCCGGTTAATAACGCTGATGAAGTATCAATATTTTCTTCACCAGTTATATCTTCTTCAGCATTTAAAAATGCTAGCGGCAAACTATCTCCATCAGATGCCGTTTTCTTCATATCATTTGCCATGCTAATTTGGGCAAAAATGAGATTTACGTCGGCGTCATCAGTTGATATATCGTCATCTTTTACTTTATCAGCAGAGGTAACCTGCACAGTATCATCAGTGTTAGCAATGGTTTTTTTAGACGCAGAAATAGAAAATGAGCTAGCGGTGACTGACGCAAGTGTAGATGAAAAGTCTTCATTATTAGACTCTTGGGAAGATGTCTTAGCGGAATTGGCCGCAGAGTTGCCTGTTTTACTTAACAGGATATTGGTCATTTGTTGCATAAGTGCTCCCAAACATCACCCAGCAAAAAAGAAAATGGCTAGGTAGAAACGTCAATTAAACACTGCGGTTGCAGGGTCATGGACTAAATCAAAGCAAATAAGATGCCAAAACATCAGGTTTTACGACAGCATATCGAAAAGAATTAACTCTGGGAGGTGTCAAATTGATGCTTATGCCATCAATACAAAAAACTAAAGAGCCTATCCGGCTCGCGAGCAGTAAAGATGCCTATCATTTCACTAACGTTGATGACGGCGATAAAATTGCTGGGAAGCAAATTCATCGGTCATTTTTTGCTCCCTTTTTTGTTCAACCACTTGACGCTTCTTCTCTTTACTGGCTAAGAGTAATTCTACTGCCTTACGTTTTTTTTGCTTTTCCAACCAATGTTGTTGTCGATATTCTTTTTGCTTTTCACCATCGGCTACGACGCGATTTTGCTGGATAATTGCGTCATCAATCTGACGAATAAAACGGTGAAACTGGTGATAGTGACTAGCACTAATGGCTTGACCTTGCTGGGATTGCATTTGCTTCATGTATTCTAAGCGATAGTTATTTAGAGCACTGAGTTGATTCAACCGTTTTTGACACTCTAACTGCGCAGATTTTAACAATAAAGCCGCTTGTTCTTCGGCATCATTGGCAAGCTTTAACACTAACAACAAGGGATCGGCGTTAGCCATACTAGACCTCAATTAATTCGATGACGCCATTATTTGCACTGTGCAGCAAGTTGCCCAAGCATGACTTGGCTATCGGCAAAGCTAAATGCATCACGCATGGTTTGTCGCAAAAAAGCATTCATTGCTGGCTGCAGTCGTATCGCATTATCAATGCGCGGATCGCTTCCTTGGGCATAGGCCCCAATAGAAATCAAATCTCTATTTTGCTGATACAAAGAATAGGTTTGTTTCACGCGGCGCATCGCTTCCAAATGTTCATTGGAGATCACCATAGGCGCGACTCGGCTAATAGAAGCTTCAATATCAATTGCAGGATAGTGCCCCGAATCCGCAAGCGAACGTGACAAGACAATGTGACCATCGAGGATCGCCCGCGAAGCATCGGCAATGGGATCCTGTTGATCGTCCCCTTCCGTCAACACAGTATAAAATGCCGTAATTGAACCTTGTCCAGGGCCACCGTTTCCGGCGCGCTCAACTAAACGTGGCAATTTTGCAAACACAGAAGGCGGATAACCTTTAGTCGCAGGCGGTTCACCCACAGCCAAAGCAATTTCCCGCTGCGCTTGGGCGTAGCGCGTTAAACTGTCCATAAGCAATAAAACGTTATAGCCTAAATCGCGGAAGTATTCGGCAATACGAGTCGAGGTTTCACAGGCGCGAAGACGCATCAGAGGCGATGTATCCGCAGGCGCAGCAACAACGACTGAACGCGCTCGACCTTTCTCACCAAGAATTTCCTCAATAAACTCTTTCACTTCCCGGCCACGCTCACCCACTAGCCCAACCACAATAATGTCGGCGGTAGTACCGCGAGTCATCATACCTAAGAGCACACTCTTACCTACACCTGAGCCCGCAAACAAGCCCATACGTTGGCCTTTGCCCACAGTCAGCATAGCGTTGATAGCGCGAACACCAACGTCCAGCGGTTCAGTAATGGCACGGCGAGATAGAGGATTAATGGCAGCGCTATGTCTTGGCGCTTGTTGGTCGGTTTGCAACGCGCCTAAACCATCTAAAGGCACGCCGTTACCATCGAGTACGCGTCCTAGCAGGGATAAACCAACATTGAGTCCAGTTTGTTCCCCCAAAGGCACAACCCGCGCACCGGGCAATACACCACGTAATTCTTCAATGGGCATTAAATATAATAGTTCGCCATCAAACCCGACCACCTCGGCGATTAACTCGCCCGCCATGGTTTCGATCGAACATAAACTGCCCACAGGCGCACGGCAACCGCTTGCTTCTAAGGTTAAGCCGACAACACGCACCAGTTGACCACTGGCCACTGCGCGAAATGGCGGCACCTTACCCTGATGATGATTAAGCCTATTCAGCAGTTGATGTTGGCGATTTTGCATCTGATTTTGCCTCTAATTGCTCACCTGTGTTTGAGGCAGATTGTATATCCTCAGCATGTTGAGAAACCGTATCGACAACCTGATCATCAAGCTCTGATCCCACAGCCTCAGAAGCCGCAACGTATTTTGCGGTATCTTCAACCTCTATCGCCTCTTGCAGTTGACGCTGCTTATCACTTAAGTGAGCATGTTGGTTCCGTAAGGACTCAAACACAGCATCGATACGCGATGCGAGGGTCAAATCGACTAAAGAACGATGACTACTGAGAATACAGTCACCAGGGCTTAAGGAAGGGTCAACTTCAAGTTCCCACTTACTGCGGGTCAATTGAGCGCTGGAATAAAGTTGTTCGACTAAAATAACATCGTCAGGATGCAAGCGGATTGTGACCGTTTGTTCTTTTATCGGCAGCGATTCTATACCTAAGCGCAATGCCGAAAGCACTTGTTCAGGATGAGTTTTTAATTCGTGGCCAATGACAGATTTCGCTAATGTCATACTCAGGTTTAGTAGCGAAAGTTCAATATCGCCATCGAGCAATTGCAATGGTTTTTCAAATTGGGCTAATAAGGTTTCAAAACGCGAGAGCAATATTTTTGCTTGGGCTAAACCGGTTTCTAATCCTTGCTCATGCCCTTGGGCGAGCCCTTCAGTATGGCCCTGCTCTAACCCTTCTAAACGCCCTTTTTCTAGCCCTTGCTCATACCCTTGCTGCTTACCCTCGCTAAAGCCTTCTTCTTCGGCTTGGGCGCGAATGTCTTCAATCTCAGCCATAGTCGGTGGAGAAACACTTTCCACTGTAGTCGACTTAGCGGCTTGATGATTCGAATGGCCGAACAGATTTGAGATAGAATCATCATCGGCTTCAGTCACATCTGGCAGTGCCCAGTGACTAAATTCGACATCTCCTTCGCTCAAGACCTTATTCAACAATTTATTGTCGCTCGGATTAGAGGAACTCATCGCCACCACCGCCGCCTAACATGATTTCGCCGCTGTCACTTAAGCGACGAGCAATAGACAGGATTTCTTTTTGGGCGACTTCCACTTCACTGATACGGATTGGGCCCATAGCTTCAAGATCATCACGCAATAATTCAGCGGCACGTTTTGACATGTTACCCAATATTTTTTCTTTCAGCTGATCATCTGTGCCTTTAAGCGCCTTCATCAGTACATCTTGCTGCACTTCACGCAACAGGGCTTGGATACCGCGGTCATCGACATCGATTAAGTTTTCAAATACAAACATCAAATCTTGGATTTGCTGCGCCATTTCTTCATCAGACTCGCGCATGGTTTCCATCAACTGGCTTTCGATACCCGTGTCTAAGTAGTTCATTATGTTGGCGGCCGCTTTTAAGCCCCCCATTTTCGCAGCTTGGGCGCCACCTTGACCGGCAAACTGTTTCTCCATGATGTCATTCAACTCTTGCAGTGCGGCAGGCTGCACTTCTTCAAGATTGGCAATACGCATCATCAAGTCTAAGCGGGTATTCTCAGGGAATTGACCAAAAATTTCCGCCGCTTGATCGGGTTCTAGATAAGACAGCACAATGGTTTGGATCTGCGGATGTTCGTTTTGAATAATGGTCGCCACTTGGCGCGCATCCATCCACTTCAACGAGTCCAAACCTTTAGCGCCACTGCCCATGATAATCTGTTCAATCAGATTACCCGCTTTATCTTCACCCAGCGCAGCGGTTAAGGCTTTACGGACGAACTCTTCGCTGTTGAAACCAATTGAAGAATACTTTTGAATGTCATCAAGAAACAGCTTATGTACCCCGATAACTTTTTCCTGACCAAACTCATCCATTGCCGCCATGGCCATACCCACTTTTTGCACTTGCTTCGGCTCTAAGTGTTTTAAAATGGATGCAGCATCAGCCTCACTCAAACTGAGGAGTAAAATAGCGGTCTTTTCAACGCCACTAATATCTTTGATATTAAAGGCAGGTGCGGCCGCAGGAGCCACTTCTTTCGTTTTATTCTCAGCCATTGTCTTGTAACCAGTTTTTCACGACTTGAGTAGAGAGCTCAGGCTCATTCGCCACGAGCGCACGGATAGCTTTAATCATATCATCATCTTTGTGAAGATTAGGGATATGAATTGAGCCATCGTCAGCATAACTGTATTCCGCCTCTTGAGTATTGAGCATCCCTAGCGTATCAGCCGCATATTGGTCCTCAATTTCTGCTAATTCATTACCTAATCTGCCATCCTCAGGCATATTCACACTGTCAGGATAGATCAAGCGTTTCAGCATAGGACGTACCACAGCTAGAATCAGCACCAAAATCACTAGCGCACCAATCCCAAGCTTAATCGCACGCCAAAACCAAGGTTGCTCCCAAAGTTCAGGTGCGGGTAAATCTTCAACCAATTGATCCATAAAGGGAACGGTTACCACTTCCAGCACATCACCCCGTTGTGAACTAAAACCAACCGCGCCTTCAAGCAAACGACGAATATTGGTCAGTTCTTGTTCGGTACGGGCAACACGGGCTACTTGACCATTTTCTCCAGCGGCACCAGGTTTAAAGTCCACCGCGACTGACACACTAATGCGGCGCACTGCGCCAACTTGCTGGCGAGTATGGCTAATGGTGGTATCTAATTCAAAGTTACGGGTCGCTTCGCGGTGCGAATTACCTGCTGCAGCCGTTGCTGACTCTGCCGCTTTTGTTGCATCTTCTGGAATATTAGACTCCATTGGCGGTTGATTGGATAACGCGCCTGGGATCCCACCAGAAGAGCCGCCAGTGGTGTTATTTTCAACTGTCATTTCACTGCGCAGTGCTGGTAAATCAGGGTTAAAACGCTTTGATGTTTGCTCAACCGCAGTAAAATCCATACTGACGTCGACTTGAGAGGTAAAATTATCAGGACCTAAAATTGGCACCAGAATCGATTCAATCTTAGTGCGATATTCAGCTTCTTTTTGCTGTACTAATTCAAGTTCACGGCGAGCCGTCGCAGACGCGCCATCTTGGCTGCCAGAATTCAATAAACGGCCGTTAGAGTCAGTTACCGTCACCCTTGATGGTTCTAAACCTTGTACTGCAGAAGCAACAATATCGACGATAGCATCGACTTCACCTTGGCCTAAGCCACCGCGACGGGTATTGATCACCACAGTTGCACTCGGTTTAGAGGCATTGCGGGCGAAGACGTTTTCTTTAGGTAACGCAAGAATGACTTTGGCACGGCTGACACTTTGTAGTTGCTCAATCGCACGGGCGAGGTTTTCTTCTTGGCTATGCTTAAGACGAGCCTGTTCCATGCGTTGGCTGACACCAAAACCACTGTCTTTATTCAAAAAATCTTGGTTGGCTGCAGGACTGTCGATACCTGCACGACTCAACATCATTTTGACTTCTTGATATTTATCTTCAGGAACTTTAATAACGTCCACGTCAATTTGATACTTAACTTTATTTTTATCAAGTACATCTAGCACTTGAACCATTTCCTGAGTTTCCATTTTACCCAATGGACGATACTCTGGCTCCTGCGCCCACAGCATGACAAATACCGCCAAGGCTAAACAAATCGCTAAGGCTAAAATCATAGTTACTTGGCGCATCATATCGACACCGCCAAGATTTCCCATCATTCCTGACTTATGTTCTTGCTGGACACCTTGGTCAGCTAAACCGGAATTGGATCCGACAATCATTTCTGTACTCACGATTCGTACCTGCTAATTGGGTTATTCACTGGCCTAGACAGGCATGCTCATTATTTCTTTGTAGGCTTCGACAAGCTTATTACGCACTTGCACTGTCGCCTCGAAAGCGACACTTGCTTTCTCACGGGCAATCACAGTGTCCGATAAAGAAACGGTAGTATCACCCATCTCTAAACGTGTCGCGAGGTTTGACGATGCAGACTGTAAGCCGCTGACATTGCCGACGGCTTGCGATAGCAACTGACCGAAGTCTGCACCACTGGTGTTATTCACTTGCTGCATGATATTTGGCTGAACGCCAAACGACGGCGTTATTTCGCCTTGGAGTTTCTGCATTTCCTGCAGGAATGAATTTGCGCCTATTTGCATGCTGAGCTCCCAGTCGTCGAATTCTTGACGATCAAAATACCGATAACGGGACAATGCAAAATAACGGCCAAGTTTTCAGATGGTCGTGATTGATAATAAATTGACGGGATAAGAAGATGTCAATATCTAAGGATTTTGGATGAAATGAGCCACTTTTACGGTTGTGTATTTTAATCAATACAGCCTCACACTCAATGTGGAGGCTGCGTGATGATAACTTGAATTTATAGGCTAATTTGGCAGTTGGATCCCCATATCACGCATCCTTGCCATCTTGTATCTTAGGGTTCGTGCGCTAATTCCTAGCTTTTCGGCGACTAACTTACGACTTCCTTGGCATTGATTAAGGGTCTCTAAAATAATCACATGTTCTTGAGCTTTGAGCTCTTCACCTAAACCGTCTGGCTCAGAAGAAAATGGGTCTAGATCTTCACCGCTTAAAATCACATCCTGCGCATCGATAATAATGTCATTGGCAGTGATCAATTGACCAGCTCTTAATATCAAAGCACGCTGGATCACATTGTCGAGTTCACGTACGTTCCCAGGCCAGCGATGACTCAATAAACGTCGACGCGCATTCTCATCCAACTCAGGCACATCGGCAACATTCAATGCCTTAGCATGTTTAGCCAGTAAATGACGCGCAAGAGGTAAAATATCTGCAGGACGTTGACTTAACGCAGGCCAAGCTAAAGGAAATACGTTAATTCGATAGTAGAGATCTTCCCTAAATCCCCCTGCGGCGACCACTGCCTTTAAATCACGATTGGATGTAGCAAGCACGCGCACATCCAATTTAATAGTTTTACGGCCACCTAAACGCTCAACTTCACGCTCTTGCAAAACCCGCAACAACTTAGCTTGTAAGCCTAAATCCATCTCAGAGATTTCATCGAGCAGCAAAGTGCCACCTTGAGCCAGCTCAAATTTCCCCGGACACGCTTGATAAGCCCCCGTAAATGCACCCTTTTCATAACCAAAAAGGGTAGCTTCGAGCATGTTCTCGGGAATCGCGGCACAGTTAATGGCCACAAAGGCTTGATTAGCACGGCTACTGTGTTGATGAATATAACGGGCCAAAACCTCTTTACCCGAACCGCTAGGACCTAAGATCATGACAGAGGCATCGGAGGCGGCAACCCGTTGAGCAAGTGCTAATAATGCTAAACTTTTCTCATCAGCGACGACGGGCTGATCCACATTTTGTTTTAATGGCAAATAGCGTGAGACTTGATTGAGTAACACTTCTGGTGCAAAAGGTTTGGCTAAATAATCAACAGCGCCTAATTTTATAGCGTTCACCGCGCTACCAATAGTCGCGTAGGCCGTCATCAACAGCACTGGCAACTTAGGATGATGCTGCTGCAGATAGTTCAATAAACCTAAACCACCAATACCTTGCATCTGCACATCGCTAATAACTAAATCAAACTGATGTTGTTTCAAGGCTAAAATAGCGTCTTCACCGGAGGCAACATCAACACACTCATACTGAGCCAGCATTAAGGTATCAAACAAGGCTTCACGTAATGAAGCATCATCCTCAACGAGCAATAACTTTGCTTCAGACATGGGTAATCTCCAAAGGTAATATCACCGCGGATTTAGCCCTTGGGAATACTAAAGACACAGTACAGCCTTTATTCGGTACACAACTGAGTTGCAGTTGCCCCCCATGATTGCGCACCACAGATTGCACAACGGCTAACCCAAGCCCAGTTCCCTGCGACTTAGTCGTAAAGAAAGGTTCAAATACCTTCTGCTGC
Source organism: Shewanella sp. SM69 (assembly GCF_025653985.1). Lineage (NCBI taxonomy): Bacteria > Pseudomonadati > Pseudomonadota > Gammaproteobacteria > Alteromonadales > Shewanellaceae > Shewanella > Shewanella sp. SM69. The sequence goes on along the minus strand of NZ_JAKKRV010000014.1, from coordinate 77,068 downwards.
ATAGTGGCGTCTAAGCCTTTACCATTATCGATGACGTCCAATAATAACCGTTCGCCCTCTTCCTTCGCTTGGATACGAATTTCAGTTGCTCCGGCTTCTATGCTGTTCATGACTAAATTATTAATCGCCGAGCTTAATGCATTGGAATTAGCTAACATCGAGCTGCTTGACGCATCATCAAATAACAAGTCACAGCCTTGCTTTGCCGCTATTGGCTCACAATTTGCCAAAACATTGTCGATAACCTCAGCCAACGAGATTAGATCTCCAAGTTCATCCTGACGGCCTTTCGCCATCAATAGCATGTCGTTAACCTGCCGCTCGAGTTCATTGAGTCTATCAACAAGTTTTTGTTGGAATTTAGCTTTAGCGGCATCGGATAACTTCGGACTCGCAAGGTTTGAAGCGTATAACAAAGCGGCTGATAAAGGCGTGCGCACCTGATGAGCCAAAGTTGCTACCATCTTGCCCAGTGCAGATAAACGTTGTAAATGGGAGATATTTTTCTGTAATAACCGAGTTTCAGTCAGATCAGTTAGCACAATTAATTGACCAGGCTCTGGCGTCAATGGCGTAATCGCTAATTTAACGCGGCGGCCATTACGCAGCGACACTTCGTGGCCATCATCGTCCTGCGGCGCAAAGGCACTGTGGATCACATCAATCCAGCGAACACCACACAAGGAGCGCTCAAGTAATTCAACTGCAACCGGATTTGCATCCGTGACTATACCGTCGCCATTGATAATCACCACGCCGGATGGCATAGCCTGTAAAATATGCTCCATTCGATTGGACATATTCGCGGCCTCACGCAGTTGGTTCCATTGTTTGCTAGTGTGCTTGAATGACTCAATTTGCGCTAGTGGGTTGGCTGACATAGTCACTCCGTCAAAAAATTGCTTATGACGGGGTGACTGCAGTATCTATGCCAAATTGGAAATTGAACTTTAGAGGTTAAAACAACTTATATAACAATAAAATAGAAAACTAATCTTTTGTCATTCCGTACTTACGCATTTTTTCTACAAGCGTTGTACGGCGTATTCCAAGCATTTCAGCAGCGCGAGCTACGACATTATCTTGTAGCTCTAGCGCCTGACGTATCATGTCTATTTCTAGTTCTGCTAACAAATCCTTAAGGTTCACACCTTCAGGCGGCAGCTCACTAGGGAAACGCGTTTCAGGGATTTCAACTGGCTCTTCATCGCTAAAGATAGAAGCTAAAGCATCACGTTCCTGTTGCTCTTCGCTCATCTCTACACAATATTCGGGCACATCGATATGGCGATACTTAACGGGTAAGTCGTTAACATCAACCAGTCCACCCGGATATAAAATGGTGAGGCGTTCGACTAAGTTAGACAGCTCACGCACGTTGCCCGACCAAGCATGTTCTTTCAACGACTCTATCGCACGCTGCGTAAAACGCACCTTACCACGTCCTTCGTTGTAGACTCGGCTCACCAACTCTTGTAATAGCAAAGGCACATCGTCCTTGCGATCACATAGCGCAGGCATTTCAATCGGGAATACGTTTAGGCGGTAATAGAGATCCTCGCGGAACTCATTCACGCTGATCATGGTTTCTAAATCTCTGTGTGTCGCTGCGACAACGCGCACATCGGCATTGATGGTCTTAGTACCGCCAACACGCTCAAATACTCGTTCTTGCAGTACACGAAGCAATTTAACTTGCATCTGCAATGGCATGTCACCAATTTCATCGAGAAATAGTGTGCCACCTTCTGCCAATTCAAAACGGCCCTTACGAGAACAAATTGCCCCAGTAAATGATCCCTTCTCATGACCAAAAAGTTCACTCTCTAACAACTCTGGCGGTATAGCACCACAGTTAACAGGAATAAAAGGGCCATCACGGCGCTCAGACAAATAATGGATATTACGGGCGACCACTTCTTTACCGGTACCGGATTGGCCCAGTACTAGTACAGTCGCCTCAGATGTCGCCACTTGATTAATCAAGTGTCTTACATTGGCAATACCATCACTGCGCCCAACCAAGCTTCGAAACAACTTAGTTTGATTCGCACTTGTGGGGACTTGAGGGCGTTTAACTTGACCAAAGACTTGGCAGAAGTGTAATAATTCGGTGAGTTGAGGATAGGTTAAAGGTTCCTCAATATTTCCAAGAATGTTAGACACTTGCAGATCGTCAACGTTGCCAAGCAACAGCATAGGTTGCCATGGATGTTGACCCGCGATGTTTTTAAGTGCATCAGCATCCATAACATCAGTTAGGATAACTAAAGCTCGAAAACGAGTATCTTGGAGGCTAGCACTTAATTTTTCGGCGTCAATTTGTGCAATTTGCTCACCTAAAAAATCAAAAATGCAACACAGGCGATTTAATCGCTCTGATGGGGGGCCGATAAGTAAAATTCGTTGATCTGTTTGCATCATTCAGTAGGCCGTAAAGCTCTAATATGTATTAATTCGCATTAATTATTTATGATTAGTTGCTGTAAAAGCTTAACAAATTCAATGTAACAATCTGTGCCACCATCACTACTTGTGATGAATATTGTATTATCAGCAGACGAGAAGCAAGCCTCAGATGAGGTTTATGCCAAACTGAATTGATTTTAGTTCATTTACGTCATGATTCTAGTCTAAAACGTCAATACTTTGACTTTTAGCCAAAAAAAAAGACGCAACCAGTGCGTCTATTTTTAATCACGAAATAAGATATTAACCCGCTTCAGAATGTGCAGAAATATTATGTTTATCTGCAGGAATTGCATCCCAACCCTCTTTGATAGTACGTAAAATGTCACATACATCATCGATTGCTTTCACATCATTATTTAGGTTAGCTTCAGAAATTCTACGCAACATAAAGTCATATAAATCACTCAAATTTCTAGCTATCTGGCCACCAGCATCCATATCTAAGCTATTGTTTAAACCAGTAATAATCCCAATAGCTTTGCCAATGTACATGCCTTTATTAGACAAGTCATTTTGTTCAATCGCAAGGCGACTTTGTGCTAAACGTTGTAGTGCCCCCGCAAACATAAGCTGAATAATACGATGTGGTGACGCAACAGTAATTTCACTCTCTAAAGACACCTTACGATACGATTGCAGTGATCCTCTCATAAACACCTACCTGTTTAAATCTATAGTCTCATAAACACTAATCTGGCGCTTATTCTTATTACCTGCATGTAATAATGCTTGTCTATCTGCCATAACAACACTTGCTTTACCTGTGTACTCTTGAGTAAGTTCAAGCTGATGTTGAAGATAATCAACATCTGTCATATTAGCATCAGCCACTAATACATTGAGTAAAATTTGACGCTCTCCAACCAGTACCTGCAAGTTCGACACCAACTCGTCAGATTGAGACTCTTCAGCAGGAAGCTGAGTCAGCTTATTTAAAATTTCACTCAAAAGGACATTAAGCTCATCGAGTTGTTTCACTTATACTTCCCTTACTCATTTATAAATTCACTATCGTTTTTTAACAGCTCCAGGAAGCGAATTCAAACGATCAACAAGACCACTGCTCTGTTGATTGAGTTGACCAACGACAAGATCCATCGCATTAAATTGCTTCGTTAAACGCGCGGTTAACTGATCCATTTTAAGCGTAAAGGCTTCTCTTTGATCTGCGATTTGGCTTTGCTGATTGGTATATCCGGTTTGACGAGAAGCAATCAATCCTCGAGACTTGACATAGCTATCTGCAAGATCATTAAAGCGATTAGCAAGCCCTTTATCTGGTGTCGAGAATAATGCCTCAACACTGGCCATATCTTCAGAGATGACTTTATTAAGTTTAGTGTCATCGACAGATAACTTACCATATCTATCTGTTTTTATACCTATATCATATAATGCTATCGAACTGCCGCTATCAGTTGGCACTCGTTCACTCGATATACTTCGGAGTTGCGATTCTATAGAACGGATCATAGAGTCGCCCTGTAATGCAGCTGCTGTTTTTTTCTCTTTATCATAGGACGACATTTTATCAACTGCTGTCGCTAAACTATTGTAGGCATCGACAAAAGCTTTCACATTTGTCTTTACTGCATCATCATCTTGTTCAATTTTTAACGTAGTCGTCTTAGAAACATCAGCATCAGTTAAGTTTAACGTCACACCTGCAATAGCATTTTTAACTTCATTAGTTTGTGAGGTAACTTTCTGATTATCGATATAAACAACCGCATTTTTAGCATCTTGAAGCGTGGAGATATTTCCAGCACCGAACATATCATTTAGTCCAGTTCCAGTCGTGTCATTAGCTATAATACTAATTTGATTGTCTTCACCTGACTTATCTGAACTAAAAACCAAACGACTGCCTGCATCACTGGTAATAACAGTTGCAGTTACGCCCGCATTATCTGGTGATTCATTAACTTTTTTAGCAATCGCAGCAAGCGAATCGGTAGCCGAAACATCAATGGAAAAATTCTTACCATTGATACCAAAATCAAGGCTCCCTTCACCTACAGGTAATGCAGGATCAGCAACGTTTTTTCCAGCAATTTTATGATTTACGGCAAGTTGCTCAACTTTGATACCATAGCTACCGGCTTGTGCAGTTTTGTCTGTTGTTGCTGACAAATAAGTTTGATTACTAACAGATACCTTACGCAGATTGAGGGCATCGCCAGTTTGAAGTTTTTTTAAGGCATCTTGAAACGTAGACAACGCACTTTTTAAGGTTCCCATTGCAGAAACTTTTGCTTTGATGCTGTCTTCCGTTTTATTAAACATCGCTTCTTTCGGTGTTTTTTCGGCATCGACTAACACTTTAACAATGTTGCCAATATCCAAACCAGAACCGATACCCATCGCTGTTAATGCCATATAAACCTCTTACTCTTCAACTATCACTACTAGTAATGTGGATATCTACGCCTCTGTTTTCATCAAAAGCCCAGTGACTTCAGATAATTTCTCAGCTAAGGCTAATGCTTCTTCACTCGGCATTTGCCTAATGACATCGCCAGTATCTCGGTCAAGTACAGTCACAACAGCTTGTCCAGAGTTCTCATCAACCTTAAATGCTAAACCTTTACGCATCATAGACATCATATCAGACAACTCTGTGGCAACTTGAGCCAGCTTACTCGGATTCTGTTCATTTTTCGTTACATCTTGTTCCGCAGCTTGTTCACTAGCCGTATTTCGCTTTAACTCAGTATCTGGAGCAGATACTTTTAGCGGCGTTTGAGCTAAATCAACCTTACTGTGAAGCATAGAAGGTGAACTTGCTATATTGATATCCATAGCCATACCTCAGCAAATTTAGTAATAACTTTAAATAGTTACATTAAAATTACCCTATAAAACTACATTAACCTTTAAAGTGGCAAAGGGAGATCCGTCACCGAACCTCCCTTATCACTTTCTCACTATTCTGCGTTAAACTACAGCAGTGACAAGGCCACTTGAGGTAACTGGTTGGCTTGGGCCAACATTGCAGAACCCGTTTGTTGTAACACTTGATTCTTGGTCATTTGTGATGTTTCTTTCGCGAAATCCACATCAACAATTCGGCTCTTCGCATCGGCAACGTTAGCCTGAGTGTTAGCACTGTTACTGATGTTGTAGGCTAAACGGTTTTGTATCGAACCCAATTTTGCTCTTTGGTTATCGATTGTTTTTATTGCCGCATCAATATTTGTTAGTGATGTACTTCTCTGATCCGCTGTAGATACTTTAATATCTGATGCTTGTACTTTTATCGCACTAGCCGTTACTTTACTCACCGAAATTGTAATATCCTCAGTATTTTGGTGACCAACTTGGAAAGTTTTACCATTTGCAAAATCACCATTTAACAGTTTAGTGTTACCGAACGCTGTTGTGTTAGCAATTGCAGTGATTTCAGTTGCGAGCGCATCAAGCTCTGATTTAATAGCACCGATATCAGAGGTAGAGTTTGAACCATTTTCTGCCTGAATGGTTAAATCACGCATACGTTGCAACATGTTAGTCTGTTCTTGCATCGCTCCTTCAGAAATCTGGGCGATTGAAATTGCATCGTTAGCGTTACGCATACCCACGTCTAAACCACGCACTTGGCTGTTTAGACGGTTAGAAATTGCTAGACCTGCTGCATCATCTTTGGCACTGTTGATACGTAAACCACTTGATAAACGTTCCATTGAGGATGCTAATCCAGTGGCAGATGAGTTTAAATTTTTCTGTGCTTTTAAAGATGTGACGTTAGTGTTTACTGTAATGGCCATGATTCGTTTCCTCTTTATACCTGGCTTGTTAACTTGCCTGTCTACTTAAGCCAGGCGGGTCTTAGTGGTTACAGTATATTTAACGGCAGCATCTTTTTTAACTTTAGAGTTATTTTTTAAAATATATTGATTTTATAAAATAACTCTAATTATCATAAGCATAAATATCAAACCCTATAAAACTTTGCCTACTTTTCTAGATAATTCTAGAACAAGTAGGCAAACACACTTCAAGATAACGCCAATAACTTCACATCAGTAACATTAACCAAGAAGAGATAATGCCACTTGAGGCAACTGATTAGCCTGCGCAAGCATAGCTGAGCCTGTTTGCTGCAGCACTTGGTTCTTCGTCATATTGGCAGTTTCTTTTGCAAAATCAACATCAACAATACGGCTCTTTGCATCAGCAACGTTTGCTTGAGTATTCGCACTGTTACTAATGTTGTACGCAAGTCTATTTTGAATAGCACCTAAGTTTGATCGTTGCGTATCAATAAGTTTGATTGCTGCATCAATATTTGTTAGTGATGTACTTCTCTGATCCGCTGTAGATACTTTAATATCTGATGCCTGAACGTTCAAAGCACTTGCAGTGACTTTCGATACTGAAACAGTGATATCTTCTGTATTTTGATGCCCTACTTGGAAAGTTTTTCCATTTGCAAAATCACCATTTAACAGTTTAGTGTTACCAAATGCAGTGGAGTTTGCAATCGCAGATATTTCAGATGCTAACGCATCAATTTCTGATTTAATAGCACCTATATCAGAGGTTGAGTTCGCGCCATTCTCAGCTTGAATAGTCAAGTCACGCATACGTTGTAGCATATTGGTTTGCTCTTGCATCGCACCTTCTGAGATTTGAGCAATTGAAATCGCATCATTTGCGTTACGCATACCCACATCTAAACCGCGCACTTGGCTGTTCAAGCGGTTAGAAATGGCTAGACCAGCAGCGTCGTCTTTGGCGCTGTTAATGCGCAGACCACTTGATAGACGTTCCATAGAGGTCGCTAAACCGCTACTAGAAGTATTTAAATTCTTTTGTGCCTTCATTGAAGTCACGTTGGTATTAACTGTAATAGCCATGTTGAGTTCCTCTTCCTAGTTATACCGCCAAGGCTTGGAGCTTGGCTAAATTTTTAACAATTTATCTTACAGATGGATAGGTACTTGCTTTCTGTTAAATAAAGTCGAACAGGGAAACAGAACCCACCTTACTAAACACGTTAGAGACTGCGTTCAATGCAAGCTGTTGCTTTTCAAATTCCGTAATCGCTGATGCATAATCGAGATCTTCCAAGAGCGATAGCGCTGATGTGTTCACCACTTTCTCCTCGGTATGTGTCTCTGTGTAACTTTCGACAACTTTCAGATTATTCCCCGCCACACTTCTGGCAGAACTAATTTGATTGACGCCACTATCAATGTTATTCAATATCTGTGCCAACTGAGCTCGCCCTTGAGGCGTGTTGGCAGAATTAGGGGCTTCGATTAATGCAATCGCACTGCTGATCGTATCGAAAATACTGACCTCGGCCTGGGGTTCCATGGTGAAACTATCGCCGGCGCTGGGTTTTCCATCAATTTTAACGTCTATACCATTAAAACTAACGGGATTGGTGGCATCAAAATTAGCGACGTTTGCGACAGGATTATTGGCAGAATCGAGCACTTGTAAATTCGTGCCACCAGCGCCATTATCAGTAAAGTTAAACGTATATGTATCAGCCACATAAGTTGCAGTGTCAGCAATTTTTGCCGTTTTAACGCTAAACTCACCCTGCTGGCTGGCCAAATAATTGACGCTATAATCACCAAGTCCATTGGGTGCTTTCATAAACGCGCTATCGCCAGGGATGTTTGTCCCCATGGCAACCCCCGTTTGCACTAAACTATTTCTGACGCCAGAATCACCGCTATACACAATTTTAGGCGGCGTCGAGTTATCAAAAGCAAAAGGTTCTTTATCGGTACTGAAACCGGAGAACATATAATTGCCAGATTCATCCTTACTATTCGCAATAGAAAGCAACTCTTCCATGCTGCCTTTCATCTCATCGGCAATCATTTGCCGCTCAGTTCCAGATAGTGTGCCGTTTATCGCTCGCATAACTTGCTCACGCATCGAGCCGGTTAAATCTTCAGCACTACCGAGTTTACTTTCAGTCACGGCAAGACGATTCGTTGCATAATCAATGTTCTTAATGAACTGATCGACGAGTGCATTTTTCTGATTCAGATTATCGATACCCTGTGACGCCACAGGATCATCACCGGCAGTATTGACTTTCTTACCACTACTCAATTGGTCAAGAATTTTGCTGGTCGCCGTTTGCTTTTGCAGCACACTGGTAATGCTTTGATTAAAGATCTGCGCGGATGATAATCGCATAGTTAAATCTCCTAACGCACTGAGGATAATAAGGTGTCAAAAATCTGCTGTGCGGTCGTCATGATCCGCGCAGAGGCTTGATAGGCTTGCTGAAAACGCATTAAATTTGCGGCTTCTTCATCTAAGTTCACGCCCGACTCACTCTCTACTCGCGCATAAGCTTGTTGATACACGGCCTCAGCCGAACCTGTACGCACTTCGGCCGCTTTCGTTTTACTGCCAATGTCGAGCTTAGTATTCTCGAATACGTCCGCTAAGGTCGACTTACCAGTATTCATCACCTTACTTTCGCTCAATTTAGCCATAGCAACAGCATTGGAGTTATCACCCTCAGCGAAGGATAAATCGAAGGTAAATCTGTCATTGCCTGCAGCCGCTTTGCTGTCCACTTCAAAGGTAAAACCAAAGGCGCTGATACTCGGTGGGGTATAAGTTGTAGCAGCCCCAAGTGATGTTCCTGCGGCATCGAATGCTTCATAGGTGGGTGGCAACACTGTGGTATCGAGCTTTATTGTCAATTCACTGCCCGTCACAGGGAAATTTGCGGCATTGCGATTGCCAATTTGAGTCAACTTAACTTGAGTATTACCCGAGTTAGCGGCATCTGCGGTAATCTTTGGGGATGCGGCGGCAATGCCTTTAGGGTCTTTCATGACCACTTCAATGCCATTTGAGGCACCTGCTGTCGGGCGAATGGCAAAGCGATCCCCCGACGCCATAGCGCCTGCTTTTATGTCAATTGAAAATCCAAAAGTCGGGCCTGATAAAGTCAGCGGTGTTATCACCCCCGTTTCCGTATCTCTCAACTCATAAGAAGCTGGCGCAGTACTGACACATGACAGCTCGTAGGCACCACCAGTTAATAGACTGGTGTCATCGATGGTGACGCCTAATGTTGCATTGCCAGTGTTACCAGAAAAACCGGCTGCACGGCCTAAGGACATCATAGGATCATTGATATCTTTGAAGATATTGGCGCCGACTTGCCCATTGAGGTCAATGCCTTGCGCTTGCATTTTGTTGAAGTTATCAGCCAGGCCCAAAGCTAATTGGTCAAGCTCATGACCTGCGGGAATTAACGTTTGATCACGATAATCAAAAATGGCCCCTAACTGACCGCCAAGTTTACTCGGATCAACAGTGACACTTTGCGAACCAATACTTGAAGTCAATTGAAGCTCATTCGGAAATGGATCACCCGCTTGGACTCCCATCGTCATAGCAATTTCGCCAGAGACCAACATCACTGAACCACCGAGCATTACGCTCTTAGCACCATTTTCTAATGGAATAACGTTCACTTGAGCATACTGGCTTAACTCTTGAACCAGTGCATCTTGCTTATCAAGCAACTGCGCATCCTGATTCGGCGACTTCATTAACTCTAGGTTTAAATTTGCCAGTTCTGTACTGATCTCATTGATACGCTTAGTCATACCTGTGATCTGGTCATTGGTCTGATTAAGCTGGCCATTCAAATACGACTGCATCTGATTAAGACTGCTGGCAACTTGCTGTGCGTTTGTTAGGGTCGAACTCCGAATACCCAAATCTGCAGGCAAATCAGCCACACTATTCAGCCCCGAAAACAGGTCATTCAAGCTTTGTGGCACAACTTTACCTACCTGTGAAAATAGCTGATCTAGCTCACTCAATTTACCGTAGCTGGCTTCGGCGGCGCTTAACGTTGTTTGACCAATGCGTAACTCTCTTGCAGCATAGTCATTGTAGATACGCTTAACGTCATTAACGTAAGTTCCAGTGCCATAAAAGCTACTACCAAAACGCTGCGATTCAAGAGTCGACTGCGTTGCTACTTGTCTGTGGTAACCAGCGGTATTGGCGTTAGCTATATTATTACTGGTAACACCCAGTTGCGACTGGGAGGCAAGCACCCCAGTTCGCGCTATATTCAGTAGATCAACGGCCATTAGTTGACACTCCTATGAACAAACAGGGTTGTAAGATTCATCATTTGTCTTCTCCTGGCAGAATTGATTTCAGTTCTTCACTGATCGACTGCATCACTTTAATCACTTTTTCAGCGTATCGAGGATCAGTGGCATAACCCGCATCCTGCAAAGCTCGGATGAATTGAGTAGGGGAAGCGGCCACTTTTTTCGCATCTTGATAACGTTCACCTTCGGCAATGAAGGACACAAAATCGTTAAAGCTATGCTCGAAATCACTATAAACTCGGAAGTCAGCTTTTTGCTGAACAGCAACACCGTGCTCAAATTCTAAGGTACTGACGTTAGCCTTATCACCTAACCAACGACGATCAGCTTTAATGTTGAATAGGTTATGACTCGGCGCACCGTTATTGCCGCGGACGATTTTTTGTCCCCAGCCAGTTTCCAGTGCCGATTGCGCCAACAATACTTCTGGTTGAGTACCTAATGTTTTTGCGGCTTTTTCAGCATGTGGATATAAGGTCGCTAAAAATTCTTCTCGACTACCAAACCTGACAATCTTTTGGGTTTCCCTAAATGCTGCCGTCGGCAAAACTTGGCCGCTAATCACAGGTTCTACCACTGAAAGTGATTGTTCACTCCAGCTCGGCTTAGGCGTATCGATAGCCAGTGAACGATTAGGCGCATCAATGTCCATTGATGAATTTGCATCTTCAGCTCTATCCGGTTCAAATACAGGCCGAGCGATAGCAGCCGGCACACCATGATTTACAACTGTGGGTTCAACCACAGGAGCGGCTGAACTCTGCATAGGCACATTAAGCGCTTTATCGTCGTGGAGCATTTTCATGCCACCATCGTCACGCAATACCGATGCAGGCGTGAAATGACTTGTTTCGGGAGAGAGTTGATGCACCATCATATCGGCAAGGCCCAATACACCTTTGTCAGATAAATCGACCGATAACTGCTGATCGCGCATCTGCTCGTAAAACTGAGTGTATTGGCTATTGAGTGGACTATCAGACTGAAAAACCGCATTGGCATCGCGCATACTTTTCATCAGCATTTGCACGAAAATACCTTCAAATTGTTGGGCGACCTTTTTCAAGGCGCCCTTCTCATCTTTCTGAGCCTGGGCGCGGAGTGAATCTAGCCCGCCCAGGTCAAGAAAATGTGATGAACTTGAAAGCTTTTCCATGATTTTCCCGACAGAAATTAGATGATGATAAGTTCACCATGCAAAGCTCCTGCCACTTTTAATGCTTCAAGTATTGCTAACACATCTGAAGGGGCTGCACCGACTAAGTTAACCGCTCTAACCAGCTCATCCAGCGTAGTGCCTGGATTAAACATAAACATACGACGGTCACTTTCTGTCGCTGTGATCGTACTATTACTCGTGACGGTTGTTTGACCATTAGCCAAGGCATTTGGCTGCGAAACCTGTGTCGCCTCCGCAATCGTGACAGTCATGCCGCCATGGGTAATCGCCGCAGGGAGTAAGCGTACGTTTTGCCCAACCACTATGGTTCCAGTACGTGAATTAACGATCACTTTGGCAGATTCCTCTGCGGGAACAACATCGAGGTTTTCAAGTGTTGCTAAAAAGGAGACCCGTTGTGATACATCACGTGGAGCCGTTACCTGAACAGACGTCGCATCTAAAGGACGCGCCATATCTGGACCTAATAGATCATTGATCGCATCAGCCATGCGCTGCGCAGTAGAGAAATCAGAACGACGTAGGTTAAACGTCAAATAATCGCCAGTTGAAAATGGGGTTGCTACACTACGCTCAATAATCGCGCCATTCGGTATACGACCTACAGTTGGCGTATTTTGAATCACCTTTGAACCATCTAAACCATCGGCACTAAAACCACTCACCACTAGACTACCTTGGGCTATGGCATACACATTACCGTCTACCCCTTTCAAAAAGGTCTGTAATAAGGTGCCACCGCGTAAGCTTTTGGCTTCGCCTAAGCTAGATACCGTTACGTCAAGATCTTGACCAGGTTTGATAAAGGCGGGCATATCCGCGTGTACGGCTACCACTGCAACGTTTTTAATTTTCGGTTTGACGTTGTCAGGAAGATTAATCCCAAAGTTTTTGAGCATAGTCATAAAGGTCTGCTCGGTATAACTGGTTTTTTCCCCCGTTCCCGGCAAACCGACCACTAAGCCATAACCAATCAACTGGTTACTACGCACACCTTGCACATTGGCAATATCTTTAATTCGTTCAGCCTGACTAGGTAGAGAAAACACTAGCATGGCAACGGCTAACACCAGTTTATATTTCATGATACGACTCCTTAGAAGGGCCACCAGTCGCTCATAAAGAACTGGCTTAACCAGCCCACTTTTTGAGCATCTGCGAAAGTGCCTGTGCCACTGTATTGGATACGGGCATTAGCCATTCGCGTTGAATCGACAGTGTTATCGGGTTTTATGTCCTGCGAGCGAACGAGACCAGTGACACGAATAAACTCATCACCATTATTAATTGAAATCCATTTTTCGCCACGGATCACTAAGCTACCGTTGTTCAGCACTTGCATCACGTTTGCCGAGATGCTGCCATCTAGACTATTGCTCTGATCCGCATCCGATTCACGCTTAGTGTTCATACTATCTTTGTAACGCAAATCAATTGGCACTCCGCCAATGGACACATTACTACCACCTGCAAAGATGGGATCTAAGCTCATGTCTGAACCTTTTTTGATCTGATTGCCTGCACTCTTCTTCGCCTGAGTCGATTCCTTCAATACGATAGTGATAATGTCACCGACTTTGTGGGCGCGTATATCCGAATACAAGCTAGATGCTTGGCTGTCTTGATAAATAGAGCCTGTTGCGGCAATTTTTGTCGGCGGCGCCTCTGGATATACCGGTGCGTAAAAGGGATCATCCGCAAGGGGTTTCTTTTGCGTCGAGCTACAAGCTGCAAGCAATAACGCGACGGCCAACACAAGATATCTAGCCATGATGTTTGCCTCTATAAATTCTGAGTCACATAAGACAGCATCTGATCTACCGCTGAAATCACTTTAGAGTTCATCTCGTAAATGCGCTGACTTTCGATAAGGTTCACCAGTTCCTCGGTCACGTTAACGTTAGAGGTTTCTAAGGCGCCTTGACGAATCGCTCCCATGCCATCTAACGAAGCGGTACCTTGAATTGGCGTGCCGCTCGCACCGGTTTCCGTATATAAGTTTTGTCCCATAGGATCTAGACCCGATGGATTAATAAAATCCGTCATAGTCAACTGACCCACGACTTGGTTCTCAGCGGTACCCGGCGTTTTTACTGAAACTTCACCCTCTGCTGAAACGGTAATACTGGTCGCATTATCAGGAATAGTTATCGCGGGTTGTAGCAAATAGCCAGAACCTGGCGTCACAATCTGACCCGTATCGTCTAAGGTAAACTGGCCATTTCGAGTATAAGCAGTGGTTCCATCAGGGAGCTGGATTTCAAAAAATCCAGGACCTTCAATCATAAGATCCAGCGAGTTATCCGTCGTCAGCATGTTACCCTGAGTAAACATTTTTTGAGTGGCGACGACTTTCGTACCCGCACCTATGTTTAATCCGTTGGGTAGCTTAGTGTTAGATGCACTAACACCACCCGCTTGGTTAACTGTTTGATAGAGTAAATCTTCAAATACTGCGCGGCTTTTTTTGTAGCCCACAGTGCTAGCGTTCGCTACGTTGTTTGAAATCACTGAAATATCAGTTTGCTGTGCGTCTAAGCCAGTTTTACTAATCCATAACGCCGGATGCATAATCTATCTCCTAACTAATACGCATTAATGAAGATGAAGCGCGATCATTCTCTTCCGCGGTTTTCATCATCTTGACTTGCAATTCAAACTGGCGCTGAAGATCAATCAAAGACACCATTTCATCAACAGGGTTAACGTTACTGCCCTCTACGGCACCACTTTCAACTGCGACGAAAGGGTCAGCTGGTGCTGGTTCACCTGACATTTGTCGAAATAATCCATCTTCACCACGCATCATCTGCGCATTGCCGGGATTGACTAACTTCAATCTCGCCACTTCTTCTATCACTTCAGCAGTCGCCCCTTGAGGGCGAACAGACACTATGCCATCCTGTGAAATTGACACTTTATCAATAGGTAATGGCAGCACTATCGGGCCAGCGTCCCCCATCACGGGATTGCCTCTGTCGTTATACAACATGCCCGTCGCATCGAAACTGAGACTACCTGAGCGGGTATAAGCTTCGCTGCCATCTTTGGCCTGAACGGCAAACCAGCCATCGCCTTTAATGGCCACATCGAGATCCCGTCCAGTGGTTTTTATCGGACCAGAGCGAAAATTAGCTGACGGAGATTCTGTCATCGCAAACACCCTGGAAGGCAACCCTTCACCGAAGGCTTGCATCGATCTGGCCTGCGCCATATCTGATTTAAAACCATCGGTATTAGCATTGGCTAAGTTGTTTGCACGGAGTGCCAGCTCATTCATATTTTGCTTAGCGCCACTCATGGCGACATAAAGGAATT
Organism: Shewanella sp. SM69; assembly: GCF_025653985.1. Taxonomy (NCBI): domain Bacteria; kingdom Pseudomonadati; phylum Pseudomonadota; class Gammaproteobacteria; order Alteromonadales; family Shewanellaceae; genus Shewanella; species Shewanella sp. SM69. Next base: position 61,975 of record NZ_JAKKRV010000014.1, on the reverse strand, counting down.
TGTCCACAGACTGCTCCGTCAAATTTTCTACATGACGATATCAAAGCAAGCATCGTGCCAATAAAAATTGATTTTAATTTGCTGATAGAATTGAAAAATATGAAACTGAAGTGATTTAACGGCAGGATAAAGGCTAAGTGTTGCCACTGGCGGCAACACTTAGTCAAACAATGTAATGATTAGCGGATTTGTAATACAGTTTGTTGCAGCGTGTTGTTCACTTCAAGGGTACGAGAGTTCGCTTGGAAGTTACGCTGCGCCGAAATTAAATCAACCAGTTCAGTCGTCAAATCAATATTCGATTGCTCTAACGCCGATGAACTGAGACTACCAAAAGTTCCACTATTGGGCTCACCCGCTAACGCAGGACCTGAAGCTAAACTGGCTTTCCACGACGTATTCCCCACTTGCGTTAAACCTTGTTCGTTAGCAAAACGAACTAAAGCAACCCGTGCTAAAGCAACGGTCGAACCATTAGAATAGCTTGCTGTAATTAAGCCATCAGCGCCAATTTCAACGTTAGTTAAACGACCAACCGTCGTACCATCTTGTTTCAATTCAGTCGCCGCAAAAGGATCTGCATATTGCGTTGGCGCATTAAACTTCACTGTTAATGCTTGAGTGCCATCCGCTCCAGCGCCTAATATACCAACTGGCTTATTACCAAGTGGCGCCGTGGTAATAACTGCAGGATTACTGTCAATATATGCCCCAACTTCGTTAATCTTCAGCACCGCTCCCGTCCAGCCACCAGCATTTTGAGCCGTCCCCGTTGAATCCGGGTTGCCATCGCCCGTGGTATCAGTTGGATAAGTGACGGCTGGACCATTTAAATTTATAGGTTTATTATCAATAGCATAATAAGCCACCCAATTGCTCTCACCATTATATGCACCATCTTTAGGCTTCACAAAGTACGTCGTCATGATGTGCCCCTCACCAAGTGAGTCATAAATTGTCATTGAAGTGACATTGTTATAAGTTTTTGGATCGGCGGGATCAAATAAAGCAGGATCCAGAGCTTCTGCTTTAGCATTCAAGTTCATTTGTAAAGTAACATTCTCAGTCTTTACTGGACTACCGGCAGTGTCCGGAATTTTTACAGGCTGAGCCGTGGTTAAACTCACAGATGTTGAGTTGCCGTCTTTATCCACAGGGAAAGTCTGTAAATAATTACCAGCCGAATCCACCATGTAATTATTAGAATCTACTTTAAAAGCGCCTGCACGGGTGAATGCGTGATCTAATGTTCCTAATTCAGAGGACGTTACAAAGAAACCACCACCTTTGATTGCCAAGTCGAGGGAGTTATTCGTCAGTTGTAAGCTGCCTTGATGGAATTGCTGTGCCACTTGACTCGTTGCAACACCACCACCGACAGCAGTTTTAGCATTTGAAAAAATAGAATTAGCGTACACATCCGCAAATTCAGCACGGGACTCTTTAAAGCCAATGGTGTTCGCATTAGCAATGTTATTCGCCGTTGTGTTTAAATCTTTCTGCGCAGCAGAAATGCCACTCAATGCAATGTTAAACGACATAATTCACCTCTACACTTGACTCAATTCATTTATGAGCGACTTACGCCCAATTCGGATGCTGCAAAAATTCTTTTATACAAGCTTAGGTTTCAGACACAGCTAACACATCGGTTAACTTGATGCCCATACCGCCTCTCAAGTTAAGAATGGCGCCAGTACTGGCCGTACCGAGAGAAACGCTGCTCACATGGGCATAGGTTGAAACGGGCAATTCTTGGGATTTCCCATCCACTAAACCACTCGCCTTGATCGTATAGTTACCTGCGGTTACAGGGTTTCCATCTTTATCGAGGCCATCCCAGTTAACATCGACATTGCCCCCCTTACTGCCATCAACTTTAAAGGTGGTCACAACTTGGCCTTTCTCATCCTCAACACGTACAGTAACTTCAGGAATTTTAGCTGGCGTGCTAATCACACCTTTTATTGTTGGGCTTTCAGCTGAAATGTTACCTGTATCAGTTGGGATCAATACCTTGCGACCAACAAGTCCTGATGCCTGTAATGCTTGGCTTGATGTCATAACACCGTTTAAATTAACGATTTCCTTATTCAACTTAGTAATACCATCAACCGTCGAGAATGATGCCATCTGCGCAATCATTTGGTCGTTGTCGACGGGCTTAAAGGGATCTTGCATCGATAACTGTTGGCTTAATAACGAGAAAAAGTCATCTTGAGTTAACTGCTGGCTTTTTGCTTCCGGTACTATTGAATCTTTTGGCAAACGTATGCCATCAAGAAACGGATTACCCGTTGAGCTGGTTGATGAATTCGTCGTAACGGCATTTGGCTGACTCTTATTTTGAGCCGTCTGCGCCGACGCTTGGTTAATTTGATTAATGAGGCTCACAGCTTACCTCCTAAGTAACACATGTTATTTACCCATCCCAAGTGTTTGTTGCAGCATAGACTTAGCTGCTTCAGCGACTTGAACATTCATTTGATATGAGCGCGAAGCAGAAATCATATCTGCCATTTCTTCCATGACATTAACATTCGGTTTATAAATAAAGCCGTCCGCATCCGCCATAGGATGATCGGGCGAGTATTCTTTCAGTAGTGGTTTATCACTTTCTACAATGCCTTTTACTGCAACGCCTTGAGAAGCTTGTTGCTGACTTTGGGCTTTAGCCATTTCGGCTTCAAAAATGGGATGACGGGAACGATAGGTCTTATCTACACTACTCGAGACGGAATCCGCGTTGGCTATGTTGCTCGCGGTGGTGTTTAGCCTGACCGATTGAGCAGACATTCCCGAGCCAGCAACATCAAATATGCTAAATAAACTCATGATTAATCCCCTCTCAACGCTTTCTTCATGCCACTAAACTTACTGTCTAAAAAACCTAGTGACATTTGATATTCAAGTGCATTTTGCATGAATGCCGATTGTTCCTGTTGGATATCAACAGTATTACCATCACCGGTATCGGGTTGATTTGGCACACGGAACTTAACAAATTGCCCAGTCAACTCCGCAAGCCCAAAATGCTTATCTGGCTCTTGCATTTCAAGACTATTTCGCTGCTGTTGGCCTCGAGCGGCCTGCATTGCCGCAGAAAAATCAACATCGCGGGCTTTGTAATGTGGCGTATCTGCGTTAGCGATATTGCTTGAAATAACTTCAGCCCGCTGCGCTCTAATACCGAGAGTGTATTGATGCACACCCAGTGCATTATCAAAATTGATCGCCATAAAATTGCCTCCTCGTGTTCTCACGAAAATAAAGCAATTCATGTGCCAACATCAGGAAAATTTTGAGAATAACAACAAGGATGAGCAAGTGATGGGTAAAAAATTACCGACAATTGTCGGTAATTTTCTTTAGAGCGGCTGAGTTAAGTCTTTTTCTGGTAATAAATGCCAGGGTTACAACGAACCATATCAAACTCGTCCGTTAAACCAGCGATAGATTCTGATGCACCGAGAAATAAAATCCCTTTGGGATTGAGAGCGGCAGCGAATTGCCGCAAAATTTTTGCCTTTGCCTCTGGTGCAAAATAAATCAGCACATTGCGGCAAAAGATAATGTCGAACTTGCCAAGCAGACTATAACTCTCAAGCAAATTATGCGCTCTAAAGTTCACCAACCGCTTCACATTATCCTTTAACTTCATATTACCTGAAGGTAATGCATCAAAAAACTGACGCTTACGTTCTTCAGATAAACCACGCGCTAATGCCAAACTATCGTACTCGGCATTTTTGCAGCGTTCCAACATGGAAGGAGATAAATCCGTTGCTTGAATCGAAGCACTACCAGCCAAGGCACCAGGCTTCTTCTGTTGATACTCAAGAATAGTCATAGCCAATGAGTATGGCTCTTGGCCTGACGAGCAAGCCGCAGACCAAATTTTAAGCGGACGCCCCAGACGACTGTATTCTGGTAGTAGGACATTATTCAACAACTCAAATGGATAACGATCACGGAACCAAAGGGTTTCATTGGTCGTCATAGCATCGATCACTTCAGCTCTGAGCGCACGCTCAGTAGGCTTCATCGAATGCTTAACCACATCAGATAAGGATGGCAGGTTATATTTGCCCATCAAAGGAGCAAGACGACTGCGCACAAGATATTGCTTATTTTCACCCAGTACGATGCCGCTGTGTTGCTCTAAGAACAACCTAAATTGATTATATTCAGCCTCAGCGAGTGATTTATTTGGCACATTCACATCCTAAATCCTATAGCAAGCACCAAAATCAGTGCGAAACCATCATGTTATAAAGTCGAGATTATAGCGTAAAGCGTATCTAGGTACTAACCGACAGCAATTACAAACTTAAATGCTTATTCACAGCAGCGGCCAGTTCGTCAGGATTAAACTTAGCGATAAAGTCATTGGCCCCCACTTTTTGAACCATTGCCTGATTGAATACACCACTTAACGAAGTATGCAGTACCACTTTAATATGCTTAAGCTTAGGATCATCTCGGATTTCAGCTGTCAGGGTGTAGCCATCCATTTCAGGCATCTCAATATCAGAGATAATGAGGGGGATCTCATCGGCCACATTATCCATCTCTTTGGCGATCTCTTTAAGCTTGTCTAATGCTTCGCGACCATCTTTTGCGGTATCAATTTGTAAATTCAATGACTCGAGTGAACGAATAATTTGTTTACGCGCCACGGCAGAATCATCAATAACCATAATATGGTAATGCTGAGTTCTGTCGAGGGTCAGTTTTTCATTGGCTTCTTCACTGATAGCCGTTTTAACTGGTGAAATCTCATCTAAGATTTTTTCCACATCGAGAATTTCAACTAATTCACCTTCAATTTCAGTCACAGCTGTCAGATAAGAATAACGGCCAGCACCTTGCGGCGGAGGCATAATCGCTTCCCAATTCATGTTGATGATCCGCTCAACAGAACTGACCAAGAAGCCTTGAACACTGCGGTTATATTCAGAAATAATGATGAAACAGTTTTCAGTGCTCGCTAAAGGTTTTCCCCCTGTTGCCGCACTCAAATCAATCACTGAAATGGTTGTTCCACGAATATGAGCAACACCCTTCACATAAGGATTAAGTTTAGGCAAAGTGGTCAGTGGTGGACACTGCAGTACTTCTTTCACCTTAAACACGTTAATCCCAAACCGTTGACGACCGTTTAATTTAAAAAGCAGTAATTCTAAACGGTTTTGTCCAACGAGCTGGGTTCGTTTGTTGACTGAATCAAGAATACTCGACATAACTCTGCCTTGTTGTTCTGTTTATGTTCGGCCCTATAACTCAGTTGAGTATAGGCATATTAATTGCTTACGTCTTATCTATCGATAAACATAGTCGAAACTGAGTCAATCTTCTGACAGTGATGCAAATTATTATTACAGTGGTCAGCTTCGAACTTAATAAAAGTATAGGTGCATTCTGGCGTTACAAGCTAGTCTCTTCATTATGAAAGTAAATTTAGTCTGTTTTTTTAGTCTTTTCACCCTCTTCATGCCCGCTTTTGCGAGTGCAGAGCCTATTGTCCCCACCGTATCGGCAATCTCAGAATTAGCTAAAGCGCTTATTTCAGAAAAAATATCCGTTCCAGAAAATGCCAAAGTAAATATTTCGCCACAGATGGTTGACGCAAGAATGCTGCCGTCACAATGTTCGTCTCCAATGAAAGTTGAACTGGCTAGCGATAGGGAAATTAGCCGTAATAACACCTTAAAAGTCAGCTGCGATACACAAGACTTAGCTTACCCTTGGCAAATCTATATCTCGGTTCGGGTGGATATCTTATTCCCCGTTGTTGTCTCAACCGAAATCTTAGCACCAGGCGAACTCATCTCTCCTAGTCAAGTAGAAGTCCGTTACATTGAACAAAATAGCTTGAGAGGTGCCGAATTCGATGACCCGAGTAAATTGGCTGGCGTGCGAGTAAAACGACGAGTAGCAAAAGATAATCCCATATTAAGTAACAACTTATGCTTCGTTTGTAAAAATGATTCGGTATCTATCTACGTTCGTTCTGGCTCATTCGAGCTCAAAACAGTAGGCGAAGCCCTACAAGATGGCAATAAAGGTGATCGGATCAGAGTCAAAAATAGCAGTTCAAACAAAGAACTAGATGCTATAGTCACAGGCATTGGCGAAGTTGAAGTAAGAATGTAAAATAATCTAAAGCTTTTTTGTAAGCTGCCGATACCCCAGTTAAGAAATCCCGTACACACGACGCTGGAGCCTAAAATGGCAATTGATATTAGCAAACTCAACACTGCAACGACTGCGCAAGTTCGTTCAGGCGCAACGAAAACGAGCAGCGATCAATCTGCTCAAGTTTCTACAAAATCGACAACACCACAGAGAAGCGACTCAGTGGTCATTACGGCCCAGGCACAACAACTTCAAGGAGCTCAGACTAAAATGGCTAGCCTTCCTGAAGTTGATCAAAAGAAAGTAGCAGAAATCAAACAAGCTATTGCCGAAGGTCGCTATAAAATTGACCCTGAAAAGTTGGCTGCCAATATTGCAAGTTTTGAAGCCGAACTTAATGACTTAAATAAAGAGTAACTATGACTGAAATAGCTAAACTGGTAGATCTACAACACGCCCATTTGGCTGTTCTTAAGCAAATCATACTCAAGGAAAAAGGCGCTTTGGTTGACCAAAACGCCGATTTACTGCTTTCCCTTGCTAACGAAAAATCGCAATGTCTGAAAGAACTAAAGAATAATGATGATATTCTGGCAAAACACAGTGATAAATCGCTACTCACTCAGCAAGTCGAACTCGTGCATAAAATGGCTGAGATCAAAGACGCATTGACTGAATGCAAAGAATTAAACGAACAAAATGCCAGTTTAATTGAGATGAATTTAGCGAGTTTAAATCGCTTTGCTCAAGCTTTACAAGCCAGCAGAAACGCCTCCAGCCTCACCTATAACGATAAAGGCAAGACCTCGACTATCTCAAGTTTAGGCAATGATTTAAAGGCCTAAAAGGCGCATCAATTCCTACTCTGTATTTCCCGCTTCTAAGCTCTGCTCTGATTAAAGATTAGACTTTGATACTTGTGCAGAAAAAGAAAAGCCGCATAACTACTCGTATAGTACGCGGCTCAATAGAGTCATGTAGAAATGACTAGAAATACGTGACTTCTTTCACTCGCTGTGGACGACTCTGTTGTTGATACAGCGCCCATACCTGTGAAAAATCCAGTTCTAACTCAGTAACATAATGATCGCCTGCCGGATAACTCTTAACGACCCGCGCCCCACGGATCACGCCAGAAACCGACGCTTTAACATTATCGTCAGTCAACATCCAATCACTGACACTGCTGTTTGCCGTTATTTTCTGCCCATAAACTTGTTCTGCTAATTCACGATAGGCCACAATTTTTGATGCTTGCATGGCCATCAACACTCTTTGTGATTGCTCTTTAGCCGGTTGAGTCGCTAAGGGCGCATATCCTATGGCCGTTAACTTAGGAAAACTCGGCGGCGGCACATCTTCCCATTGCACATATCTATCTTTAGCCGCGCAGCCAGTTAGCATTAGCGCCGCAATAACTAAAAGGTAGCGTTTCATTTTCCATCTCCTAAAACACGCACTTCATTCATGCCTGGACTCGCCTGACGATATAAGATGCCATTTTGTGACACAATTTGCTCCGAAGGCTGCATGTAGTTTGCCAACTCTTTTTGAGTCACAAAAGTTTGAGAGGCCGATACCACACGATTGTTACTTATGTTCACAATCCGAGTATTGATCGCCATACCATTGGTAACTGGGCTCATAGTCGAAACGACAAGATGCTCAACGGGAAGATTTTTCGACAATTGTTGCCAATCTCGCGTCAAAATAAAATCCCCATTAGCCGTCACTCTTAAGCCATCAGCTAAATTTAAATCCACTACATTAAACTGAAAGCTATGGAGCGACGTCATTAATCCTTGCTGTAACTGCTGCGCCAACGCATTTATGCCATTCATGTCACCTACTAATACAGGGGTGGCGACGACAATTGGCTGATCAGAGCGCAGAGCATCATTTTGCTTAACGAGCTCTGTCACAATTCGCTGTGCTAAATGGTTGATCACTGCCGTTGGCGGCAACCCATTGCCATCCACTAAACTCGGCTTGGGCGGTGTAACCGATTTAGCCACGCATCCACCTAACATAATCAATGTTAAGGGAATAATCACACGCTTTAGCATTGGATTTACCTCATCTGTGGGTGTACTAGCAATTAAATCACTCACACTCTACGCGTCTCATTTTTGTGAGTAACAAAAGCCAGCAATCTTCGGACCAAAATTGCTCCAGCCCGACAATATTATGCTCATACGCTGTATATCGACTGAGCCAATGGAAACTTTATCGAAAACTCTCGTTACTCAGGCATGAAATTTGCTTTGTCGGTATATTAGATTAAGTGTCAGGAAACTGGCTCGATTAGCAAGCTCGCCAATAGCTTAGCGATAAGGATTGTATTGATGCACATACCAGGTTCAGCTTCGCTCATCATTTTGAGCCTTGCACTGCTGTCTTTGCCTACTCGGGCCGAATGGATAGAAGCCAGTGGTGAAGCGACTATTATCAATGGTAATACGGCTCAAGCAAGGGAAGAAGCGATTAATCAAGCCGTTAGCTATGCTACATTAAGCACGGGCATTCAAATATCCAGTGAACAACAAACCTCTAACGGAAACCTTACACAGAATAACTTCGCGATAAATCGCAACGCCCAAGCCATCAGCATCCAACTCGTTAGCGAACGAATCCAGGGAAACAAAATTTATGTGTCCCTACGACTCGATCTAAATGATGATCCTACGCAGCAGTGTCCAAATGGACAATTAAAGGCTGCAATTCTAATCCCTCAAGCACAAATCAAAGATCGTACTCAGCTCAGATACGGACAGCTTTCAGGCTTTGAAGAAGTGATCTCAGAAAAATTAGGCAGTGTTATAGAAGATTACTCTTCCACAGGTTTTAGCCACACTCACGCTAAAGAGCTACTCGACATTAAACAAGATCTAGTGGATATTCGCGGTTATCGACTCCCAAGCTGGCTCAGTGAAATTACCGACAGCCAATATATCCTCCAACCACAAATTATGGATATCTCAATTGAGCCAGTGCAGGCAACCTTCCTAGGATTTTGGGATGAAGCTCCACTCAGGCAATTCCAGTTCAAACTTAGCCTTTATCATGGGATCAGTGGCGAAGAAGTTTGGAGTAAAAGCTACAGCACATCGGCGCCATGGGAATTTGAAGAACAAGCCATTATTGCCCCGAATACAGACAGATTCTGGCGATCATCCTATGGCAAAAATATTACTAAGTTAATGCAACAGGCTACCCATGATTTAGACAGCACACTCAATTGCAGACCCTTACTCGGCCAAGTCGTGAGCCGCCAAGCGGACAGGATCATTTTAAATCTCGGCCGTAAACATGGCATTCGTGTCGGGGATAAATTCCAAGTCGTATTACAGCAAAATCTACCCGATCGACTCAATGAAATGCGCGCCGTCGCAACCAAAAGTCGAGCCACGGTAAAAATTGAACAAGTGAGTGAAGAAAGCTCAACAGCAGTACTTTTAGACCAAAATGCAGCCTACAATGTGCAGATAAACGACATAGCGCTTAAGATTTAAGCAACTAAATCATAAGCCTTTTAATCAGAGATAAAACCAGTATAATCACTGTCGTCTCTCTATAGCTCAACAGGATAGAGCAGCCGCCTCCTAAGCGGCCGATCGGGGTTCGAGTCCCTGTGGAGAGACCAGATAGTGACCTTGGTGATATCAAACTCCCAGAAATCTTCCGGAGAAACGGAATGACCGAGCTATTTGCGTCTAATCTCAATATTATCGTCAAGCGTTGGCCTATCGTAGCAGCTGCGCTCAAAAGCCAAACTATCAATGAATTAGATGCCCACCTTGTCAACGGTCGCAATCAAACTATCAGTGTCAATGGCATTCAACTCAGCAGCCGTCATGACCGCATCGCCGAAGCTAAACTATTTATTAATACCCTTCCGCCAGATACTCACCAAATAACAATTTATGGGGTTGGTATGGGTGATGTACCAACTCTGCTAATTGAAAATCCACACTATACTAACATTCAGGTATGCATTTTAAATTTGTCAGTATTCGCGTTACTACTTTGTTATACTGACCAGCGGGAGTGGCTAAGCCATCCGAATGTGACTTTACACGAACAAGCAGGAAAAGCACTGAATATACCATACATTGCAATAACTCCTGAACTCAATTTAGTCAGCAATGAAAATGCAATTATTCGCGATTTGATCGTCTTTGAACTAAATCGTCATTATGCTAATCAAAAACATCTAAACAGTGATCAAGTTGAATCTCGATTTAAGGCCAATATAAAAAATATAGAAAATGATCCAAGTGCAGATTTGTTAATAAAACAATATAACAAGCCTCAGTGCTTCATCATAGCCTCAGGCCCAACCCTTGAAGAACATTACGATTACCTCTTTAAACAACGACTGTTGCCTGAAAGCATAAGACCATTAATGATTGCAGCAGACACCGCATTAATAGGGTTAGTAAGTCATGGTATCTATCCCGACATAGTGATCAGTATAGATATTAATATTAACCGAGACCATTTAGCCATAGAAGCTACAGATAATATATCATTAGTATACTTTCCTACATTGGCGCCTGAAGTAATAAAACAATGGAAAGGGAAAAAATATTGTGCTTACTCAAAGCATAAACAATACGACGCTTTGGCTAATTGCCACTCTAAACTTCGTTTATATGCTAATGGTAGTGTTATTCATCCAATTATAGATTTAGCAGTTTATTTAGGCGCTTATGAAATATCAATGTTTGGCTGTGATTTTTGCTATGCAAAAAATAAAACTCATGCATTTTGGCCAGATGGTTCATTAGGACCAAAAATAAATAATGCAAAACATTGGGTCTTGAATGGAAGAGGAAAAAGAGTACCTACAGACTTGAATTTTAGAGGTTATCTACGTAGTTTAGAACTTTATATTAGCACCAAGCCAAATGTAAGGTTTTATCAATCCAGTCTTGAAGGTGCGCAGATTCAAGGGACACAGTTTAAGGACTTTAATCAATGAATTATGAACTAAGATTACAAGAGCTAACCGATCAATTAATTAACACTGCATATCATTTCAGGCTAGGGCAGGAAGCTGATGGCTCAAAAAAACTAAGAGAATGTTTAAATATAATTGAACCAATGATTGAAACATTAGATGCGGATATTAAAAGTAAAATATTAAAAATAATTCCTCCAATGCTAACAGCCCAAGAAAATCATGACTGGTTAGCACTAGCAGACTTTCTTGAATATGAAATACCCATTTTATTACGTATGCGCGCGGCAGGGTCAGATCGTGAACGTTTTTAACCAAAATCACGTGCAGTTTGACGATCACATTTAACAATGAAAATGTACTCCCTTTTCCGGGAGAGCACCATGCAAATTGATTCACTTCAAAGAGCACTTTCAAATCTACTCTGGTTTAGCGGACGCTTACATACAAAGAAGTCATGTTAACAGACTAACATAACACTGCAGGGATATAGCACCCAGGCACCCTATATTATTCACTCAGATTCACGTTAGCGTTTAGTGCGACGAGCATATTAGCACTGTAGCCTTCTGGGATGCATTTTTTGAGTTCTAGTGTCGTACTTATCAGAGGGCAATGTCGCATGATGGACGATGAGAAACATATGGCGCACCAGTAGCCTCCCTGCCAGAGCCCTTCCTTAGAATCCTGCCCCTTCGTTAACGCTTTTCTAGCAGGAACCAGGTCATGTCGTCCTGAGGGAAATTGTTATCCCTGTGATACATAAATCCATAATCAACAAGCTGCAAGTCAGGATATTTGTCCAACATGTCGCCGGCGAAATCTCGCTTGAATAACTTGTCGAGATGCCCTCGGTAAGGTACTTCCACTGGGGTTGGGTTGTAGTATTCAGCGATGCAGATATAGCGATGACTGGTATGATAAAGTTTGTCGTAGACACCCGCGAGTTCATCAGGATTGATATGGATCAGCACTCCCTTTATCAGAACTAGATCATGTGTCACCGAGGGGATGAAGTCCAGAATTGACGAATGATAAACGGTTAAGTCAGGCAATCTTTTCAGGCTAGTGACCGCATTTTCATTGATTTCAATTGCCGACATTTTTACCGAGGGCAATATTGACGCTAATGCGGCGATGTTCATACCAATATTGGCACCAAACTCGATAAAGCTGTCTATATTTTTAGTGTGCTGCAAGACTTTTACGAAGAAGGCAGCATTAGCTGCCACGACGTGCGGTCCTTGGTTACGCTTGAGATATTCGTCCCCAAACTCCCCAGCCCAAAAACTTTCCTGTTCCGTTTTATAAGTCACAATATTCTCCCAAATAGGCTGTTGAAGTTATTCTATCAAGTCGAAGCATAAGGCTGTTCCCTTGATAAGGTCACACTTGACTTTACGTCCTAGGACAGCTTCATAATGCTTAGGTGCTAGGCCGAAGCCTGGGCGAATACTCCTGACATTTTCTGTCGTCAGGGGCTGACCTTTAGCTATGTCTCTGACCACATATAAGGAGCGCCGAAATTGTAAATTCACTTGCTCGGCCGTAGTCGGTGCATAATTCACCTGCCCCAGCGCCGACCAGGCTAATTTACTGTCATGGCACAGCTGCCTAAGCTCTGCAGGTTCGAGGGAGAAACTGTCATCCGGCCCACCACCCAGCCTATCCAGCGTCACGTGTTTCTCGATGATGCTTGCCCCCAGACTTGTTGCGGCAATTGCGGTGACATTGCTTAGGGTATGATCGGATAACCCGGTAACCAGATTGAATCTTTTTTTCATATCGACTAGGGTCACAAGATTATAATCTTCGGCCGATGCAGGATAGGAGCTGACACAATGCAAGAGCGCCAACTCCCTGCAGCCACCGCTTCTTGCGGCATCTATAGCTTCGGAGATCTCTTGTATACTCGCCATTCCGGTCGAGATAATCAGCGGTTTTCCTGTGCTGGCAACATATTTAATCAACGGGATATCGATAGCTTCGAAAGAAGCAACTTTATAGGCTGGGGCATTAAGGTCTTCCAACAGGTCAACGGCAGTAAAATCAAACGGTGAACTAAAGAGGGTGATTTCAAGTTGACGAGCATATTCGAATAAAGATTTATGCCAATCCCAAGGAGTATGTGCCCATTCATAGAGTTGATATAGGGTCTTACCATCCCATAAGCCGCCATGGATTTGAAAATCTTCATGGCTGGAATCCAGAGTTATAGTGTCAGGCCGGTATGTCTGCATCTTGACAGCATCGGCACCGGATAATTTGGCTTGAGAAATAATCTCAAACGCGGTTTGGATATCACCATTATGGTTTGCCGACAATTCGGCAATAATATAGGGAGGTTGCCCCTCGCCTATCAACCGACCATCAATAGAAATCACGTTATTCATTCGTTGCCTCTGAAGGATATTGAAGCCATTGTGTATTATCTACCTGAACATAACCCATACTATTGAAAAGCGATTGTGAAGCTAGGTTTTCTGGTAACACAGTGGCACTTATGGTGATAGTTCTAAAGATGCGCCTGATTAATTCAAGGGCTGCTTTAGCCACACCTTGGCGATAATAGCCCGAACCCGTTACTATGGATATCTGATACCAGCCTGATTCTGTCATGGGATCGATACGCACCATTCCCACATCGTTATTTTGGCGACGGATCATAAATAAAAAACTTCTTGGATCCATTACCATTTTTCTCAACCACTCACAGTGTTCTTCCCATGAGGGGACAGATGGGTTCAATGCATAACGCCGAGTCGCCGCTGCTTGTTGCCAGTCAAACAGACGTGCACAATCTTGCCAACTGACTCGTTTTAGGTATAGCTCTAGGCCCTTAGCATCGCATACGCTAAACAAACTTAGTGCGACGCGACTCGCACCAATACCATCGACAAGCTCACCAGCCTTTTGCGCCATGGCCAAATAATTCGCTTCACAGACCCCAATGGCATTACTCAAACATGCCGCAGTCAAAGTATTAGGCTCGCCCAGTGATATTGCAGCCCCATTCTCAGCCAACCTGGCAGCTATGGAGACTTGATTGTCGGCTAAAGTAATGTTCAAGCCTGGCAGATATAACACGCAACGTTCCCACGCACTGCAACCTGCCGCACCAATCGCGAGATCGCTGCTCACCATTAACTCGGCCATGTCAGTCACAGAAGTATACAGTCGGCATTGAAACCTAGATTTTTGCGTGGCCAATTGCAACGATGCTAAATGAGGGTTATTGGGACCTGCGACCACATGCAGTATTGTGGTGTCAGCTAGGCTAGTTGCTGCTAATAACCTTATAACTCTCTCAGTAATATTGTCATTATCTGTGCCACCCAAACTTAACAGAATCGATTGTATCCTGACATGCTTGATACGGCGGCTTAAGGCTTGCACTCTGGCCGCGATAAATTCATCCCGTAATAAGCTAAAATCAGTACCCAATAAGAGCTTTGTATGACCAGATATAAGGGGTGAATAATCTTGTACGATACGGCCATAAGTTTGATCCAGCAGGCGATCACTATCATAGAAGCGGTTGGCTAAATCATCTATCACCATCAAGCGATATGCCGCGCTTTTGAGGGTTTTGTGCCAACGGCCATCGAGTTGGTAATGATCAACAATTAACCAGTCTATTTTTAATGTCGAGATGATCTGCGCCGTTAATTGTGCATCCTCCTGCCAGCTTCTGCCCAATTTAAAATCTGGCGTTTGGGTATAATTGACCATAGGAAGGACGTGTACTTGATATCCTTTCGCAGCGATAAAATCAATAAGATTTCCGGCATGTGCGGTACATACAAATAGGGTCTGACATCCATATTCCGTCAGCTTTGCCGCCAAGGTTAAACAGCGATAGACATGGCCACAACCAATCAGCAGGGACGCATCCACTCTAAATAGCACTCTCAAGACGCACACCTATTCCTATAAAACTCAAATAGGTCTTCAGCCAAACGCCAATCTTCCGGAGTATCTATGTCAACCACGCTGCCTTTGGGTAAAATCATGCCACTGGCTTCATTGCAATAAATCGGCTTTGACGCCAGAAAAGCAGTGACTTTCCCCCAGTAAAATTGGCCGACATCGTAATAGGCCAAGGTAAGATCCTGACTGCGGCTGTTGAGATTTTCAGGCGAAAACATTGAGACTTTCTGAAATTTATCCAAGCTAATTGCTCGCTGTATGACTGAGGGAAACTCACAGACAGGAAACAAATAGTCGGCTTGATGCGCTTCCATCTGCAGCAACCCTTCCTTGAGCTGAGGACCAGTAACAAACGGAGCCGTTGCGTAAATACAGCAACACTTGTCATATGCATGCCCCTGGGAGATCAAGGTTTCCAAGCCATGCTTAATCACCATCAAAGTTGTGGCGTAATCATCGGCAATCTCGCTCGGGCGCATGAACGGCACTTCGGCACCATATTCTCTGGCAATAAGAGCTATCTCTTCACTGTCTGTCGAGACTATGACACGGTCAAAACAACCACAGCTTATTGCAGCTTGGATCGAATAGGCTATGATGGGCTTACCATTGAAAAGTTTGATATTCTTTCCCAGGATCCTTTTACTGCCACCTCTTGCAGGGATAATGGCAACATTCATACGAGCAAGCCCCTCAATGTCTCTATAATAAAATCCTGTGCTTCAAGACTTAAATCAGGAAACAGCGGCAGAGTTAAACAATGTTGATAATAATACTCGGCATGCGGTAAGTCGTACTCCGCAAAACCAAGCTTTAAATAATAAGGCTGTAGGTGAACGGGGAAATAATGCACATGAACCCAGATATCAGCGGCTCTCATTGCATTGAAAATGGACTTTCGGTCTATATCATCCGGCAACAGCACTATCATCAGGTGATATGCGCTGTGACTGTTTCCCAGCGGAGCAACAGATTGTATTCCAAGACTCGTAAATGCATCGGTATAACGCTTCACGAGGGTATTACGCTGGGCTACAAAAGTCTCTAAACGCTTGATCTGAGTATTGCCCAGAGCGGCCTGCAACTCTGTCATTCGATAGTTAAAGCCAAGGGTATGTTGTTCATAATACCAATCACCTTCCTGAGGTCTTAGCATTTCCTCTGAATGCCTGATAATGCCATGACTACGAAACTGCGCCATCGCCTCGGCCAACAAGGCTTGGTTGGTGGTGGCGACGCCTCCCTCTGCCGTGGTAATGATTT
Organism: Shewanella sp. SM69; assembly: GCF_025653985.1. NCBI lineage: Bacteria > Pseudomonadati > Pseudomonadota > Gammaproteobacteria > Alteromonadales > Shewanellaceae > Shewanella > Shewanella sp. SM69. Next base: position 45,681 of record NZ_JAKKRV010000014.1, on the reverse strand, counting down.
TGACCGGGTGAAAGCTGAAAACCGTGATATCCGAATACTGACAGGCACCAATCTTTTGTCCCTGATAGCTTCCGCCAATGGCATGGGAGGCATCTTCTATCAGTTTTATTCCATACTGCTCGGCCAAGGCTGCAATCGCTTGCATATCACAACTGTGACCAGCCAGATGTACAGGAATGATAACCTTAGGAAAACGCGATGCCTGGCGCAATTTACTTGCTAAGGCTAGGGGACACATATTTCCAGTAACAGGGTCGACGTCAACAAAATCAATATCGGCACCACAATATAAGGCACAATTTGCCGACGCCACAAAAGTAATCGGCGAAGTCCATACCAAGTCTCCGGGGCCAACCGCTAAGGCGAGACAGGCAATATGTAAGGCAGAAGTCGCACTGTTGACTGCCACTGAAAATGCAGCCCCAGTATAGTCACAGATAGCTTTTTCGAATTCGGGAACCTTGGGGCCCTGGGTCAAAAAATCAGACTTGAGTACCTCTATAACTGAGGCAATATCGTCGCTATTAATGTCCTGCCGACCATATGGGATCATGCTAAAGCATCCATTTCAAGAATCTCTTCTACACTCAAAAAATGGTTATTATTTCCTGAATTATATTCAAAACCAGCCGCTACCAACTTGCCTTTCTCACCAACAGTATTAATGGCAAAATCAGTCTCACGTCCAAAGAATTTAATGCTTGGAGTAATCACATAATGATCATCAAACTCCAAAGTGTGGTGCGAGTCATCACTAGGGCACATGATCTCATGCATCTTTTCCCCTGGGCGAACACCGACAATTTCCTTTTTTAAATAAGGGGCATAAGCTTCCGCCAGTTCAGTTATCCTTACTGATGGAATTTTAGGTACAAAAATTTCCCCCCCTTGCATACGCTCAAAATTTTTGAGAACAAAATCTACACCATCCTGCAAGGAAATCCAAAAACGAGTCATATCTTGATGAGTGATAGGTAACGCATCAGCCCCATTAGCGATGAGTTGCTTAAAAAAGGGCACTACAGAGCCGCGAGAACCCACCACGTTACCATAACGAACGGCAGCAAAACGTGTTTTACCCGAGCCAACAATATTATTCGCCGCAACAAAAAGTTTATCTGATGCCAACTTTGTCGCGCCATAAAGGTTGATAGGATTTGCAGCTTTGTCTGTCGATAAAGCAATCACTTTAGAGACATTATTGGATATTGCTGCACGGATAACATTTTCAGCACCGTATATGTTTGTCTTGATACATTCCATCGGATTGTATTCAGCGGCAGGAACTTGCTTTAGCGCTGCTGCATGGATGACGAAATCAACATCTTTAAAAGCTTGGTTTAACCTATCGCTATCACGAACATCACCAATAAAGTAACGCATGCATGGCGCATGATAAATCTGCTGCATTTCGTACTGCTTAAGCTCATCGCGAGATAGAATAATCAAGCGCTTAGGCTTATATTTGGCTAATATCGTTTTAGTGTATTTTTGCCCAAATGACCCTGTGCCACCCGTTATCAATATAGTCTTATCATTAAACATATTCGCTCCAAAATATCTGTACATGATAGATGACAAAAGAAACTTTTAATAATTCATGGTATTACTAAAAGCATAACCTGCCCAGAATAAATATCCAATTGTAGCAAGCATTTCGGACTTCGTCGGCGTCAAATTATTGCCGCTTGTCTATTACACTAAATTCAAAAATGCAAATATGAGGCCACAATGAAAATATCTTTCTATAGCCGGGCCGATAGGCCTGAAAGCTTTACCCCTGACGAGCCTCATGCAATATTTTTTGGCTTAAAATTTGCTTTAATTTTCATCTCATTGTTATTCTCACATCAAGCAGAAATCTTCGTCTGTGATAGCATTGGCCTGCCGGGTGTCTGCAGGGTACGAATATTGTAGCTTGCGCGGCGCAAGCACAATGAACAGACAAGGCGTATAGAGGAAAACATGACAAAACAGCAAATCAATCCAGTGTTCAACGTCAGTCAGTTTGATGAAGTCTACCTGCCGTCAATAAACAGACAAACCTTTGAAAAAATCGACTCTGCGACACTTTATAGAGCAAAGCTGAAAGACTTGATGGAAATAAAGCAGCATCTATTTATCATCATTGGCCTCGATTCTGGCCTGTTGGCCAATTATCTGCTCGATGCCAGCCTCCCTTCCGGAAGCAAATACATCTTCGTAGAATTGGATGCCGTGCTGGAACTGCTCGACATAGACATACCAGAACATTTGTCAAACAAGATACAAGTGATGTCCTTCGACGAATTCAAGGAGCGCATCACAATCGATAACAACGAAATATATATAACAAAAGACGCGATAAGTCTGCATAAATCTTTCGGTGCCAAGTATGCCTTTCAAGAAGAATATCTGCTGCTGAATGCCGAAGTCGACAAACTGATCCAGCATGAAACCTTCAATCAAAAGATTGGTTTTACTCAAAAAATATTCTTCAAGCGACAGCTGCAAAATCTCGCGGAAGATTATCACCCCGCTTCCCTGTTACGAAATCAATTTATAGGACAGCGATGTATCGTCCTGGCTGGTGGCCCTTCCCTGGATGAAAATATTGACTGGATAAAAGCACATCAAGGGCAACTGTTCATCTTTGCAGTATCAAGACTGAGTACTCTGTTGATAGAAAAAGGCATTACGCCCCACATAGTGATCTCAGTAGACCCCCAGCAAATGAATATGGATGTTAGCAAGGATATGCTGCGTCTGACAGCTAAGACTATTTTTGTCAATTCTAACCATGTCACCCCAAGCCTCATCAGCCAATGGCGCCACAAGAGTGTTTACCTTGGTTCAAGATACCCTTGGGGGGATGAGGAAAAAGAGCAAAATATCGAAACTATAGGGCCAACTGTGACCAACGCAGCTATTCATCTGGCCGTCGAAATGGGTTTTACTGAAATCCTGCTGTCCGGAGTGGATTTTTGTTACTCGAGTTCGGGTTACAGTCACACCCAGAGCAGTATCGAGGCCCAAATTGGCCCCAGTCTCAGCACCCTAGGCGAATGGGTCGAAACCTATGCTGGACAGCAGGCTGAAACCCCCATTCAACTGCTGCACGCCATGCATTCTTTGGCAGAACAAGCCAAAAACGTATCTGTTTGCCATATCTACAACCTCTCCCTTAATGCAGCTAAGATTGATGGCATAAACTACCGAAACTGTGACAGCTTCGACTTTCAGCCTCAATCCCAGTGTGCATTCGACACATTGCACAAGCTGATCCCGGATGCTGACAGCGAGACTCTCACACGAGACTTAACCCTCTGCAGCAGAACTATCGCGGCAACAAAAAAGCAGTTCAACGCCATCACCAGACTAGCTAGGGAAGCCGAAGACACCAACCGGAAACTCAAACAGTCCAATGCCAAACCCGAGTTACAGCAAACACAGGCTAACAGGCTCAGGCAGCGCATGGAGACCATAGAAAAAAACATCAACGACAAATATCCTAAACTGGCCAAGTTTATCAAATTTTTCGGTTATGCCGAATTCTCCAGATTTCTCAACCCTGCTAGCACGGACGAATGGGACATTGACACAATATTGTCGATGACAGCTATCTACTACCAGGCCCTCGCAGCCAACAGTGAGTATTTATCTACCCTGTGCACAGAATGTGACTACCTGCTGGCGTCAAGACTCTCTGAACTGAAAATACCGCCGCCTGTATCGGCCCTGAAAACCTTTTGGCTGCAAAACCTCGAACCCGGTCGGGTGCTAGTGTGGCAGGACAGGAATCCCTTTACCAAGGCGAGTCTCCCCCCCGTGGACGCGGCGGCAATCGCTTACCTGGAGCAGGCCTTCGAACAAAGTATGTTACAGGAAGGCACAGACATTACGAATGTGGCTAAAAGGGCTAACTCTTTAACAGGGGTACAGCAAAAACTGGTGCTACTGTACCGTCATAAGAACCGGGCCGCACTGGCGCAGACAGTTAACTTGATCAAGCATCTGATCAATCAGGATAGAGAAGCCGAGCGACTCTACTACCTAGGACAGAATTACCTCCATCAGATCGACAACCGGATGGATGCCGCCCTCAATAGCCTACTGTCGATTGCCGAAGACAGCCGCACTGAGACTGAGTTGCGGGAAATAGTGATCCTGTCACTGTCACTGCAGAGACTGGATCTCGCGTCCGAGATGCTGAATAAAATATTGGCCTATAGCGATGAATATGCCCCCCAATACGCTCAGTTACTTAAGCTGCAACGTCAGTGGCAAGGCGCGATCAACGTCTATCTAGACTATTTGGAAAAATACCCCGGCGATGTGCCCACCTGGTTGAAGCTGGGCCAGCTCATGATGGAGTTGAATGAGCGTGACGCTGCGATCACATCCTTCAGCAATGCACTGCAACAGCAACCCGACAACCCCATAGCAGCACACTATCTCACGCAGCTAAGCAGCAAGGACTGACATACCACGGTAATTCCCGTCTGGGAGTGGGAGAAAAGTCCTGTTCCTGACGTTATATGGCCAGCGGGTTAAGGTTTGCCTGTTGGCACGATCTCGCTATAATGCAGGCCTAACCGACTACCTACCTAGCCAGCCTGCAACACAGGAGAGACTGCTTGAGCCACACTTATATCCCCCTTGTCGAATACCGCCGTAAGTGGATTTTCAACCACAAAGACTTGCCTGTCACTGACGAAGACAAGGCGCATATCCTGCCGTTAACAGATAAAAGTGCGATGGAAATCTGGAATCAATGGATCAGCAACAAGAGTAGTCGTGCGGAGCAATTTACTAAGGGAGACTGGGCGGCGAAGGCTGATGCTTGGGTGGATACAGATCATTGGCAGAGTGCTTGGGATAGTGAAGAGAGCAGTTTACCCGACATGTTAGCCGAGTTCATTCAATGGCCAGATGAAACAACTGTCTATTTTTGCTATGAAAAATATCAGATTATTGAAACTCGTTGGGATGTGTTCGTCCGTAATTGGAAGTGTTTTCTCTTCTTCGACGACGGTCCAATTTTGATCTCACCAAAACAGAAACAAGCTGTGATGTTCGAACAGAGTGGTCAGTACAAGCTAGGCACTCGCGGATAATTTTCACGCAGAGAGTTTAACGTGGATGATTTGCCGCCGATAGTTTTACGCCAATACCATTACGTCAATACTTTTACGCGATAAGTCATCTTGTTGGCATGCTCATACTTAATGATGAGTATGCCATATTTAACCATTTTCGAATGATGCTTTGGCACAATTAGCCTATCTCTCCCCTCTTCTTTAGATTAACATCCATTTTCGGTGCCGAGTATTTGAGAAGTTGGGGGTCAACTTTCTGCTGTAAATACTCATAAAATCTGCTTTAAACCCAATAATTAAAATAGAAAAATGAGGTGTATTATGAAGTTACTCTCCACGCTTACCCTAGCAAGCGCGCTGTTATTACCCCACACATTAATGGCCAAAGAAGTATCAGGTGTGCAAGTCGCCGATACAGTGACGTTAGATAGCCAAGCATTACAGCTCAATGGCGCGGGCGTTCGCAGTAAGTTCTTTATGGATTTATATGTGGGCAGTCTGTATTTGCCAGCAGCCTTGAGTAGCACAGCAGCGGTTATCGATGCTCCGATTGCGGCAATCCGCCTTAATATTACCTCTGGCATGATCACCTCAGAAAAAATGCGCGATGCGATCACTGAAGGTTTTGAGCACGCGACCGCAGAAAACACCGCCGATATTCAACCGCAAATCGATGCCTTTATGGCGCTGTTTAACGAAGAAATTAAAGAAGGTGACCAATTTACCTTAGTCGCCAATAAAGCCCGCGGCGTGACGGCCTATAAAAATGGTCAGGAACAAGCCACCATCGAAGGTGAAATGTTCCGTCAAGCACTGTTAAAAATTTGGCTAGGTGACAAGCCAGCCCAGAAAAGCCTCAAAGAGGCCATGCTAGGCAAATAACTGACATTAACGTTAGAATTTGAATTCGATATCCAAGGCCGCAGCGCCTTGGCTATCCATTTCAAGTGCGGCTTGGTCGGTCACTTCTAACTCACCATCAAAGTAATAACCGGCGTAAAGATTCACTGTTAATGCTGGGGTTGCCTGCCAACCGCCACGTAAATAACTCACCCATTCGTTCGTTTCTACCACAGTGTCATCATCTTCGATAAGGAATCGCTCAGTACGACGCGAACTACCAAAGCCGACATTCCAATCGGAATTAAATCGATAACTCAGCTCTAATCCTGCAGGACCACTAAAACCGGCTTGGAAAGGATTGGCGAGTGCCCAATGTTCATCTATCTGCCAGCGCATAGCGAGATAAGGCACAGTGCGAACTTCATCGATATCATTAAGATACGCGACGCCAAAGCCAATCATATTCCCCGAATCAAATGCATACATGGCAGACGCCACAATACCGTAACTCTGGGCTTCGCTGGCCGATGCAGTATCGGCGTAAGCATATTGGATCTGCGGCGCTAAAAAGAAGGCCCAATGTTTATCCATGCGATAATTTAACGATACTCCGGCACGGTAACGATTGATATGATCCCAATTCTGCCCGTCGGTACCAAAAAGCGGTGCGACATTGTTAGCACCAGTGAGCGTGATATTGCGCCAATCATAATCCAGCCTGTCGTAACCCACACGAAAGCCCAAAGACCATTGCTGATTTAACGGAACATTCATCCCTGCACTCAGTAATAAACTGTCCCTTTGAAGCTCGGTATTGCCATTGGCAACCTCGGCACTCTGGGTGCTGATCTGCGCGACACTTAATCTAAAAGGCTTGTATTCCTGCGAAGGTTTATCCGCTGCAATAGCGGCACAACTCATTAACGGCAACAGTAATACAGCGCTTTTTAGCAGGCGCAGTTTTGCGCTCGATGGTGAGAGTTCTCGATTAGCCACGTCAGCTCCTTGCATTTAAAATTATTAACAGATTTTTTGCGCATAATACGCGCTATCAAGCTAAAAGGTTCATCCTTTCAATGTTGAGATACAAAATGATACTTTTATATTGTGCAAGTTTTATTAAACCCGATGCGCCTTCAGGAACATGTCTGCACAACCCAAAATATACTCATTTCTATCGTCAACGAGTTCATCGGCTGCCAAGCCCAATTCTAATTTGAGTTTTAGCTCACCAAACAACATTAAACATAAACGCACCGCACTATGGTGCGCATTACCGAAGTGATATTGCCCTAGGGCTTCTACTGACACTAAATAATCCGCCAATAATCCCACTATATGTTTCGGGCCCGCGTCGAAGAACAACTGCGACACTTCGGGATGACTTTCGGATTGCGCCACACAGGCTTTGAATACCGTAATAGCTTCAGGGCTGACGATCATCTCCCCAAACTGCAGGGCAAACTGAGTTAATGCCGATTCAGGCTTAGTGGGATCGCTTAACAAATCATCATTAAGATCATGGCCGACACACTTAGATTCGATTGCAGCAACAAATAATTCATCTTTGCTGCCGTAGTGGGAATAGACGGTTTGTTTCGACACGCCCGCAAGCTTGGCAACCTCATCCATACTGGTATGGGGAAACCCTTGACGACAAAATAAATCAATAGCAGCTACAAGCACTTGCTGACGTTTTTGTTCGCTACGGCTCAGAGGTAACTGCGTCTCAGAGGAATGCGTCATATCGACTCTCGAATAGATAGACATAATAAATTGGCATTAGTTAAGCACAAAATAGACTAGACAGTCTAGTTCCACGCAACTAGACTAGCAAGTCTAGTTACATTGCATTAACGTTTAACTTACAGCGGAAGCACTTAAAATGGATCGAACTGCCCGACGTTCTTGGCGCACTATCAGCGTCTGTGTGTTTGCTTTAGTCACATTATCCGCCTGTCAAAAGGAAGTCACTGAACACGCCACGACAACCATATTGCCCACAGTCACAAGCCAAGCGTTGAGCCTGACCCCAAGCTATGAGCACGAGCAGACCTTCACGGGGACTATCCGTGCTGGCAACACAACTGGCGTCGGCTTTGAACTAGCAGGAAAGTTAAACGAACTACAGGCCGATTCCGGCATCAAAGTGAAGCAAGGTCAAATACTGGCAATTCTCGATACCCGACTACTCGAAGCCGAGCGTCAAGAGATCCAGGCGAGTCTGGCGCAAACCCAAGCCGATGTTGATCTGGCCACCAGCACTCTAAAACGTAATCAAGAATTGAAAAAATCGGGTTATGTCTCTGAGCAGCTATTAGATGAAAACCGCTCACAATTAAATAGCTTAGCCGCGGCGAAAAACCGCCTACTTGCCTCACAGCATGCCAATCAACTTAAGCTCGATAAATCCATCTTAGTGGCGCCTTTCGACGGCACCATCAGCCAAAGACTGCATAACTTGGGCGAAGTGGTTGCTGCGGGTAGCCCCATTTTCACCTTAGTGGGCAATATCAATCCTGAAGCCTACATTGGCGTACCTGTCGCGTTAGCGGAGCAGTTTCACGCCGGACAGCAAGTACAAGTCAGCGTGCAAGACCAAACCTTTACCGCCGAAATTGCCGGTATCAGCGCCGAAGTGAATCCCGTCAGTCGCACCCTACAGCTTAGGATCAGCCTGCCCCAAGATGCCCATGTAATCAATGGAGAAATTGCGTATCTGCATCAACAACAGCAAATCCCACAACCGGGCTATTGGGTACCCATTTCCGCACTGACGGATGGCATTCGCGGATTATGGAATCTGTATGTCATCGCAAATGATGAACAGCAATCCATCATAGAGCGCCGAGATGTGGAAATCCTCTACACCACCCAAAACATGGCCTACATTCAAGGCGCGATTCAGCCTAATGAAATCTATGTAAGTCAAGGGCTGCATAAGCTGGTCGTCGGCCAAACTGTATCTCCCATTGCTGCAGCCACGAGGTAATTATGATTAAAGCCTTTGTTGAAAACGGCCGCTTAGTCAGCCTCGTTATTGCGCTATTACTTGTCACAGGCTTTGGTGCGGTATCGAGCCTACCGCGTACTGAAGATCCCCACATAACTAACCGTTTCGCCTCTGTGATCACCCCTTATCCTGGCGCCTCAGCCGAGCGGGTCGAAGCCTTAGTGACTGAAGTCATTGAGAACCAGCTTAGACGTTTGGAAGAAATTAAGTTGATCCAATCAACCTCTCGACCAGGGATTTCAGTTATACAGTTAGAATTGAAAGATACAGTTAAAGAAACGGCTCCCGTATGGTCTAGAGCGCGGGATTTATTGGCCGATGCGAAAATTAATTTACCTGAGGGCATACAATCTCCCACACTCGATGATCAAATTGGTTATGCCTACACCGCCATCTTAAGTTTAGTGTGGAATAGTAATACGCCCGTGCAAGTCGACATGCTCAACCGCTACGCAAAAGAATTACAGAGTCGGCTCAGGCTGTTATCGGGCACGGATTTTGTCAAACTTTACGGCGCCCCAACCGAAGAAATGCTAGTGCAGCTTGATGGTAACAAAATGAGCCAGTTACAGCTCTCTCCTGCGTCTATCGCCCATATTCTCAGCGGCGCCGACAGTAAAATTGCTGCCGGTGAAATCAACAACCGTGAATTTCGAGCCTTAGTTGAAGTATCCGGCGAGCTTGATTCTTTAACCCGTATTCGCCAAGTGCCGCTTAAAATTGATAGCCAAGGGCAAATTATTCGCCTCGGCGACATAGCCACTGTGACTCGCCAAGCTCAAACCCCAGCGGATAGCATAGCGTTAGTCGATGGTGAACAAGGCGTAATGGTTGCAGTGCGAATGATCGATAATACCCGTGTTGATCTTTGGCAAGCACAAGTCAATAACGTCGTTGACGAACTCAATCGCGACGTCCCCGCTAATATCCAGATCCAATGGCTATTCGAGCAAAACAGTTACACCAGCGAACGACTTGGCGGGCTAGTGGTTAACCTGCTGCAAGGATTTGTCATCATCTTGCTGGTATTACTCCTCACTCTAGGCCTAAGAAACGCCATCATAGTGGCGATTTCATTGCCGCTCACAGCGCTGTTTACCTTGGCCTGCATGAAATATATCGGTCTGCCGATACATCAAATGTCGGTGACAGGACTCGTCGTCGCCCTTGGGATCATGGTGGACAATGCGATAGTGATTGTCGATGCCATATCACAAAGGCGTCAGCAAGGAATGAGCCGTTTAGCCGCAGTGAGCGAAACCTTACACCACCTTTGGCTGCCCTTAGCGGGATCGACTATCACCACTATTTTGGCTTTTGCGCCCATAGTACTCATGCCCGGTGCTGCGGGGGAATTTGTCGGTGGCATTGCCATGTCAGTGATGTTTGCGCTGCTGGGCTCTTACGTGATTTCCCATACGTTAATTGCAGGGCTCGCGGGACGTTTTAGTCATGAAGGTAAACAGGATGTCTGGTATCAACACGGGATCAACCTCCCGCTAGTGAGCCAATATTTTCAAGCGAGCCTGAGAATTGCCCTTAAACGCCCTATCGTTAGCGCGCTGCTTATCGGCATTACACCAGTATTAGGGTTTTTCGCCTCGGGTAAGATGACAGAGCAATTCTTTCCGCCATCGGACAGGGACATGTTCCAAATTGAAATTTATCTTGCGCCCCATGTGAGTTTAGAAAACACCTTGAACCAAGTGCAGTTGATGGATAAAAAACTCCACGCAGTCACAGGGATCACTCAAGTCGATTGGGTGGTGGGCGGTAATACGCCCTCATTTTATTACAACCTGACGCAGCGCCAACAAGGGGCGACTAACTATGCACAGGCCATGGTAAAAGTGACTGACTTTGAGCGTGCCAATGAGTTAATCCCCGAATTACAACAGCAATTTGATAGCGCTTTTCCCGAAGCGCAAGTACTAGTTCGAAAACTCGAGCAAGGCCCGCCCTTTAATGCGCCAGTGGAGTTAATGATCTTCGGCCCGAATCTAGATACTTTGCGATCATTGGGCGACGACGTTCGTAATATTCTCGCGCAAACGCCGGACGTACTTCACACACGTGCAACCTTAAGTGCCGGTGCACCTAAGCTGTGGCTACAGGTAAATGAAGATGCCAGTCTAATGAGTGGGTTAAGCCTGACGGACATTGCCAAACAGATCCAAATGTCAACCACAGGCGTTATCGGTGGTAGCGTGCTTGAGCAAACAGAATCCTTACCCGTACGAGTTCGCCTTGCTGATGACAGTCGCGAGCAGGTGAGCCGCCTTTCTGAAATTCAATTAATGACACCTTCGGGTGAGTCTGTTGCATTATCCGCCCTCGCCCACAACGAAGTGCAAGTGAGCCGCGGCGCCATTCCAAGGCGCAACGGCCAAAGGGTTAATACCATAGAAGCCTACATCGTCAGTGGGGTATTACCTGCTCAAGTGCTTAATGATGTTAAAGATAAAGTGGCTCAATTACCGTTGCCATCGGGTTATCGCATTGAAATCGGTGGGGAAAGCGCTAAGCGTAACGAAGCAGTAGGTAATTTACTGTCCAATATGATGTTGGTCGTCACCTTGTTATTAGCCACTGTGGTGTTGTCATTTAACTCCTTTAGGCTCACGGCGATTATTCTATTGAGCGCGATACAATCAGCAGGACTTGGCCTATTAGCCGTGTTTGTATTTGGTTATCCCTTTGGATTCCCGGTCATCATAGGACTGCTTGGATTAATGGGACTTGCCATTAACGCTGCGATTGTGATCTTGGCCGAACTAGAAGATATGCCGAGCGCTCGGCTCGGCGATATGGAAACCATAGTCTCTACCGTCAGCAGCTGTGGCCGTCATATCAGCTCAACAACTATTACCACCGTGGGCGGTTTTATTCCGCTCATCATTGCTGGCGGCGGGTTTTGGCCTCCCTTTGCCATTGCTATCGCGGGCGGCACCCTGCTGACGACTTTACTTTCTCTGGTATGGGTTCCAACGATGTATTTGCTGCTGATGAAAACCCGTACGGCGAACACCCCATCCGCGATTCAAGCTCAAATCGCATCATGAACTAGATATTGGTACAGTTTATCTTTAAGGTTTAATCGCTCTAATTTTAACGCTAAAAAGTGCTCATCGGCGGTGGGCACTTTTGTTAACTCCAGCGCCCTAATTTTATTATCGAGCTCATGGTAACGACTAGCCATGGTCGCAAAGGCAGTATTATTGACTTTTAAATGCTTAATTTGATCGACAAAATCAGGAAACTCATAAACCAACGCATGATTCTCACCTAGCATATTCACTTCTCCTATAATGTGGTTCTAACACTATGAACTCCATTCACCTTAAGCAGCTTAGTCTATACCTTCAGAATACAGCCAGTACTTGGGCATGTTATCTGCTAACATTTCTGCAAAATAAGCTGATGAGTCCAAGTCTAAAACTGCAAAAATATCAACGAAATGAGTTTAAAATTGCAGAAGTTTTAGACCCACATCAAGACTACAGAGTAAAACTTAGGCTACATTGATGTAACCGTTACCTATAGGATCTTACGATGAATTATAAAAATTGGCCTATTGCAAAACAAATTGGCGCCCTCGCGTTTATTCTCACTCTTCTCATCTTTGGCGTACTGAGTACCGTCTCCTATAAAGCCGCTTCAAATGTATTAGAAGATAAAGGTATCAGTGCCATGAAATCTGAAATGCGTGCAGTTTCAGACATGTTAGAGCTGCAGTACGATAGTCTTCTGCAGCTTGCGAGACGCAACGCCGATGTTTTTAAGGAAATGTATCCTGGACAATTTAGTCTGCAAAATAAAACTGTCAATGTGATGGGAGTAGGCTCTCCAGCCCTAATGCATGAACAAGAACAAGTGAACTCATCAAAAAGTAAAGTCGATCGTTTTGCTAATCTAACTGGCGGTACCGCTACGGTATTCGTACGTGATGGCGATGACTTTATGCGAGTTTCGACTTCGCTCAAAAAAGCCGATGGCAGCCGTGCACTAGGTACTTCCCTTGGCAAAACACATCCAGGCTATCAAGTGCTGCTCAGCGGTAATGAATACGAAGGTTATGCCAAACTTTTCGGCAAAGACTACATGACAGTCTATCGTCCAGTGAAAGACACACAGGGCAAAGTCATTGGTATCTTATATATTGGTTTCGACATCACCAGTTCCTTAAAACAATTACAAGAAGCAGTTAACAGAATCACCTTAGAAGAAAGTGGCCATTTTCTATTAGTACGCAAAGCAGACAATGTGTTAGTCGCCCATCCTAAGTTCAACGCAGGTGACATCATCACCGAAAGTATGCTTGATGGCTTAAGTGTTGCGTATGCCACCCAAAATGATGCGGAATCCCATTACAGCAATAGTAAAAATGAGCCAATGTTTGCTTATAGCCAAACCGTAACAGGCTGGAATTGGGTGCTAGTGGGTCAAGTCAAAGCAAGTGAGCTTAATGAAGAAAGTATGCAATTGCTCACCATCAACGCCATCGTTGCTATCACAGGGATCGCGCTGATCACAGCGCTATTATCAGTTGTCTTAATTCGCGCACTCAAACCTTTGCATGCCCTCCAAGTGCATATGGAAAATTTAGGCAGTGGCGATTTTAGCCATCACTTAGCGCCATCAGAACCACAGAGTCAAAACGAAGTGGATCGAATCACGACCAGCGTATCAACTATGTCCTCAGAGCTCAGGCAATTGATTATTGCATTGCAGGATTCAGTCATGAGTCTAGAGCAACAAGCCTCCAAGGCACAGAGCATCGCGAAGCAAAATGGTGAAGAAGCTCAAGCCCTAATGCTACAAACGGATCAAATCGCAACTGCCATCGAAGAAATGTCGACCTCGATCCGTGATGTGGCTAATCATGCCCAAGATGGCGCAGTTCAAAGCCAGCAAGTGGATGCCGCAGCCAAAGAAGGTCAAAACCAACAGACTAAAGTGGTGCAGGATTTACTCAAACTCAGTCAGCAACTCAGCAACAGTCATCAATCGGTTGAAAAAGTCAGCCATGAAAGTGAAGCGATCAGCAAGGTGACCGAAGTCATTAACAGCATTGCCGAGCAAACTAATTTACTCGCATTAAATGCAGCAATTGAAGCAGCGCGCGCAGGCGATCAAGGTCGAGGCTTTGCCGTCGTTGCCGATGAGGTGAGAACTCTCGCCCAGCGGACCCAGTCATCCATTGTAGAAATTGGCCAAACGATTGAAAAGCTGCAAACTCAAGTGAAAAGCACCACAGAACAAATGAGCCAAAGTCATCAATTAGGAATGGAATCTGCAACACAGGGTGAAGCAACGGGTGAACAACTGAAGGAAATCACCCGTAGGATTGGCGAACTCGCGATTAGCTCACGCAATATAGCCTCGGCTACTGAGCAGCAAAGCAGTGTTGCACAAGAGATAACCCACAATTTGCATCAGATCAGCGAACTCGCTAACGAAGGCGAGCACCGTGCCACTGAAACAGTGCATTCTGCCAATGAACTGTCTTCCTTAGCCGCCGCCTTAAAACGCCAAATAAGCCAGTTTAAGGCATAACTCAAATACGGACTTAGATAACCTGAGCTCGGGATAAGCAGAGCCGCTGAATAGGCATCTTTTCGGGCCTCTCTGCGTTGCTCTGTCTAACCATAGCTCGCTATGGCGTACGACAGAGCGCCTTGATATGCGCAAAAATCTGCGCATTCAGTCAGGAAATAGATTTTTCGCTTTAAACGAATAATTTTATACCATTGATTTTATTTTTTAAATTTAGATTTTTCGACACTCGTTATCCCGAGTTCAGGTTAGATACAGAGTTAGTGCTTTATCAAACGTTAAATGTCGCCCTAACTGGGCGGCATTTTTTATAACAGCAGTACATCAAAACGATAGGAGCCACATTTAAGAAATGGGACTTTAATTTAGGCTCCTGACGTAAAGGAGTAATGGAGTAATGGAGTAATGGAGAAAAATATCTTAAGCCATGCAGAGCAAGCATCTGCAGAGAGCACAATCAAAAAACAATGATATCAGACCTATTCGCTGCAGTTACATCACCACTCTGCAGCGAAGTTAACTGCTTGGCCTAATACGATAACGCAGCTCTACTTCAAACTAAAATAACCTCAGCCCATCAAAAAATCCCAATAAAAAACCCCGCTGATGCGAGGTTTTTAAATCGAGTTTAGACGTTACTCGGCATCTTCTGCCGATCTGTCCATGTTCTCTGTATTCTCAAGCCACAGGGCATTGATAATCCCAAAAGAACAGGCCAACAAAACCCCTAATATCCACGTAAAATACCACATAGCAGATGCTCCTTAATGCCTAATAGAGTGAGGCTTTGTTATCTTCAATATGCTTACGGCCGATACGGCCAAACATCTTGTAGTAAGTCCAGACAGTGTAGCTCAACACTATAGGTACGAAAATCGCTGCAGCAGCAGTCATAACACCTAAGGTCATTTTACTGGCTGTTGCATCCCACATAGTCAAACTGACGTTAGGGTTAAGTGATGATGGCATGACGAATGGGAACATTGCTGCACCGCAAGTCAAAATCACCATAGCCACTGTGAGTGAGCTGAATAGGAACGCAAAACCTGAACGGTTAAAGCGGCTAACCAAAATCACTAGCAGAGGCAATGCCACACCTAAGATAGGGAACAGCATAGTGATGGGGTATTTGTCATAGTTGGCAAGCCAAGCACCCGCTTCAATTGCGACGGTTTTCATGGCTGGGTTAGAAACTGCATTATGGTCCAGTACTGAAGTCACTACATAACCATCAATACCATTGGCTAACCACACACCCGCAGCAGCAAACAACACAGCCACTAACAATGCGAAGAATTGCGTGGCTTTCGCAGCACGAACACGCAGCTCACTGTCAGTCTTCATTTGTAGCCAAGAAGCGCCTTGCATCATAAACATGCTCACGCTCACAAGACCTGCCAGCAAACCGAAAGGATTCAACAGGCCGAACAGACCACCGTGATAAGTCGCACGTAGGAACTCGTCGAATTCAAAAGGCACACCTTGCAACAAGTTACCAAAGGCCACGCCTATGATCAGCGGTGGCACAAAACCACCGGCAAACAAGGCCCAATCCCATGACTTACGCCACTTTGGATTTTCGATTTTAGAACGATAATCGAATCCGACTGGACGCATGTAGAGGGCAAACAGCACTAACATCATGGCGACATAGAAGCCAGAGAAAGACACTGCATACACCATAGGCCAAGCGGCAAATAACGCACCGCCTGCTGTGATTAACCACACTTGGTTGCCGTCCCAATGGGGAGCAATAGTGTTAACCATGATACGGCGCTCAGTATCGTCTTTGCCTATAATTGGCAGTAACGCACCGACACCCATGTCAAAACCATCAGTAACCGCAAATCCGATGAACAGTACGCCGATCAGAGCCCACCAGATAACTCTTAATATTTCATAATCAAACATAATGAAATCCTCTGCTTAGGCTTCTAGGTTCTCGAAATGATAACGACCAGTTTTCAAACTGCTCGGACCAATGCGGGCAAACTTAAACATCAAGAACATCTCAATCACCAGCAGTACAGTGTAGAACAAGGTGATAGAAAGGATACTGAACCATAAGTCGCCAGTCGTTAAGCTTGACGCAGACATAAAGGTCGGTAGTACCTCAGAAATCGTCCAAGGTTGACGACCATACTCAGCCACAAACCAACCACACTCAATCGCGATCCAAGGCAATGGCAAGCTATAAAGTGCAGCTTTAAGTACCCATTTTTTCTCGGCGATTTGATGACGTGTGCTTTGCCAGAATGCCGCAGCAAATACGAACAACATGATAAAGCCTAGACCTACCATCACACGGAAGCTCCAGAAAATCGGTGCTACGTTCGGGATAGAATCTTTAGCTGCTGCTTTAATTTGCTCTTCAGTCGCATCGACCACTTTGTCTGTGTAGCGTTTCAGTAAGAAACCGTAGCCTAAGTCGACTTTCGCTTCTTCAAAAGCAGCACGTAGTTCAGGCGTTTCTTCACCCGCACGCAGTTTCACTAGCATGGCATAGGCTTTCATACCGTTACGGATACGCACTTCATGCTCAGCAATCAAGTCATGAATACCAATCACTTCTTCATCCAACGAGCGTGTTGCCACTATACCCATCGCATAAGGAATTTTGACTGCAAAATCTGTTTTCATGGTTTCTTGATTCGGAAAACCGACAGCAGTAAAGGCCGCTGGAGCAGGCTCTGTATGCCACTCAGCTTCAATCGCTGCTAACTTAACGCGCTGTGCTTCACCCACTTTATAGCCAGATTCGTCACCTAACACGATAACCGACAGAATCGCCGCCATACCAAAGCTTGCCGCAATCGCGAATGAGCGACGAGCAAAAGGTAAGTCACGTTTCTTGAGGATGTAATAAGCACTGATCGCCAGTACAAACATGGCACCCGCCACATAACCCGAAGCGACGGTGTGAACAAACTTAACCTGCGCGACAGGGTTAAACACAACTTCAGCGAAGCTGGTCATTTCCATACGCATGGTTTCGTAGTTGAACACTGAACCCACAGGGTTTTGCATCCAACCGTTTGCCACTAGGATCCACAATGCCGACATGTTAGAACCAAAGGCCACTAACCAAGTCACGACTAAATGCTGACGCTTAGTGAAACGATCCCAACCGAAGAAGAACATACCCACGAAGGTAGATTCAAGGAAGAAGGCCATTAAACCTTCAATAGCCAGAGGCGCACCAAAGATGTCCCCTACGTAATGCGAATAGTAAGACCAGTTAGTACCAAACTGGAATTCCATTGCCAAACCTGTGGTAACCCCCAAGGCAAAGTTAATACCAAATAACTTACCCCAGAACTTAGTCATATCTTTATAAATTTGTTTATCAGTCATCACATACAGTGATTCCATGATAGCCAGCAAAAATGCCAACCCCAAAGTCAAGGGAACAAATAGGAAGTGATACATGGCTGTCAGCGCAAACTGCAACCGCGATAGCTCAACAACCTCTTCAACAATCATCGGTGACTCCTTACTTGGTGCGTCCAATTGCTATGACATAACCCGCGTCAATCACAGCAAGTGCCTTTGTAGGATAGTGAGTTTTCATTTTGTGTTTATATCTGCGACAACAGTATAAACCGTTAAATTTAATCTTTTGCATTAGTTCGAAGCAGCAAGGGCTAAAAAGTACCAATATCTGTTGCATATTGAGACGCGAGTCACACTATCACAAGTAACTGAGACCGACACCCTACCACTCAACTCAATCAAATGATTTCATCGATATAAATATCAGATAGTTAAGATATTTATTCATTTTCATTTGTGGCTATTTTATACCACCTCGCTTTGATGCAAATCAATCAAACTCAGGGGTTTAGGTGGGTTTTGCGGTGAGGCACACACTTCCCCACCAGAGAGGATTGACAATCGATAAAAACAAGAGTAGTGAGCAACCATTAATTGATATAAAGTCATACTTTCACTAACTAGGCAGCAAAAATAAGCTCTAATCATCAAAAAACCAACAAATAAATAATGTTGCAACAAATTAACTAAAAAATATTGTCACAAATTTAAGTGTCCTATAATTTAAAACCTTTAAAATCAAATATAAATACATATAAATATAAAAAATCACAATAACACACTCTAAAATACATTAGTTTTAATAATGAATATTTGTATTTTTTCTCGTTTGAGAAGCTAACCTAAGTTGTTTAATATATGTCCTGTGTTAAGGAGACAATTTGGTAGAACTGGTGTCGTAGCCCAGCCAAGACCAACTTCGCGCACATAGGTACTAACTTTTGGTGTGGAGATATCGATATGACTAAATTATTTGAACGTCTGGTTAACAGCTACAAGCGTGTTTTTGTTGAACTTTATACAGCTAATGAGCTGAAATAATCCCCAGAATTACTCGTGAAATTAATTGCATTTATGTGAAGTTTTGTTAGCGCAAAACGGGCCCCCATCTCCCTGAGATTGGGGGCTTTTTCTATATTAAGACCCTAGCATCCCCCAACAACTCCAGAACCCCATAAAACACCACGCCCCGTATCAAATGCGCAACATACCTATTAATAGGTATTTACCGATTAAAGTGGCTATTTTGCCACTTTAGTCCATTAGATTATTTGCAATAAGCGTTAATAATTTGAAATACAATCACTTCCATAAAATGCATTTTATATATAAAAAAAGGAGCGAAATTATCGCTCCTTTTTTACGCTTTCATTAACCTGCTTTTGCCCCTCAACAAAGGCAAAAGCCGTTGACTTTAAACGCTTAACCTAAGGTCACTCGTGCATTACGGAACATACGCATCCAAGGGCTATCTTCACCCCAAGCATCTGGATGCCAAGAGTTCGCCACAGTTCTGAACACACGTTCTGGGTGCGGCATCATCAAGGTTACGCGGCCATCTGTGGTACAAATCCCAGTCAAGCCATTTGGCGAGCCGTTCGGGTTTTGTGGATACTGAGTCGCGATATCACCTTTACCATTGACAAAACGCAGCGCAATCGTGCCTGACGCTTCGGCAATCGCCAGCGCTTCAGGGCTAGCAAACTCAGCCAAACCTTCACCGTGAGATACAGCAATGGGCATACGTGAACCGGCCATACCTTGGAAGAATAACGACGGGCTCTGTTGCACTTCAACTAAGCTGAAACGCGCTTCGAAACGCTCCGAGCGGTTACGCACAAAACGTGGCCAGTGCTCGCTACCTGGGATAATTTCTTTCAGGTTCGACAGCATTTGACAACCGTTACACACGCCAAGGGCAAAGCTTGAGTCACGTTCAAAGAAACGTGAAAACTCATCACGAGCGCGCTCATTAAACAGAATCGACTTAGCCCAACCTTCACCTGCGCCTAATACGTCACCGTAGGAGAAGCCACCACAGGCCACTAGGCCTTGAAACTCACCTAGGCTGATACGGCCAGATAAAATATCCGACATGTGTACGTCGCGGCTTTCAAATCCGGCACGATCAAAAGCAGCGGCCATTTCTACGTGGGAGTTAACGCCCTGCTCACGCAAAATCGCCATCTTAGGCGCAGCGCCCTTAAGAATATAAGGCGCGGCAACATCAGTGCTTGGATCAAAACTTAAGTTAACGGTTAAGCCTAAATCGGTTTCGTCTTGCTTAAGTTTGAACTCTTCAAGCGCGCACGCTGGGTTATCACGCAGAGCTTGCATACGATACGTGGTTTCTGACCACACAGTACGCAGCGCTACACGGGTATCACTGAAGATTTCACGCGCGCCATCTTTAATAGTGATGCGTTGATCGTCGGCTAGAGTTCCGATCACATGGCAAGGCACGCCAGCGATAGCGAACTGAGCGGCAATTTTCGCAGCATTGTCACGGCTCACTTGCAGTACAGCGCCGAGCTCTTCATTAAAGAGTCGTTCTAAATCAGTGCCCTGCAAGTCTTCTACATCTATGTCTAAACCTGTATTACCAGCAAAAGCCATTTCCACTAAGGTAGTGAATAAACCACCGTCGCTACGGTCGTGGTAAGCGATAACCGACTTCTTAGCCACCAGATTTTGCATGGTTTCGAAGAAACCGCGCAGCAGTGAAGCATCGTCAAGATCCGGCGCAATATCACCCAGCTCACCAAACACTTGAGCTAAACAAGAACCGCCTAAACGATTTTTGCCCGCACCTAAATCCACTAACAGTAAAGACGTTTCGCCTTTATCTGTGCGTAGCTCTGGCGTCACTGTATTGCGAATATCTTGCACCACACCAAAGGCGGTAATGACCAATGACATAGGTGAGGTCACGGTTTTATCCGCGCCATCTTGTTGCCATGCGGTCTTCATCGACATAGAGTCTTTACCGACCGGAATGGTCAGGCAGAGCTCTGGACACAGTTCTTCACCTACGGCTTTCACCGCTTCATAAAGACCCGCATCTTCACCTGGGTGACCCGCGGCAGACATCCAGTTGGCAGAAAGCTTAATACGCTTAAATGAACCGATATCGGCACCAGCGATATTCATGATTGATTCAGCCACAGCCATACGGGCAGAGGCGCCAAAATCAAGCAGTGCCAGCGGTGTACGTTCACCCAGTGACATAGCTTCACCGGCGTAGGTATCAAAGCTTGCCGCAGTCACAGCGCAATCGGCCACAGGCACTTGCCATGGACCCACCATTTGGTCACGGTTCACTAAACCCGTGACTGTGCGATCGCCAATAGTGATAAGGAAGGTTTTATCCGCAACTGTAGGCAAGCTCAGTACGCGTTTAACCGCTTCTTTAACATCAATCTTGTTTTGTTCGAGCGCTGGCGATACGGCTTTGGCCGATACCACATCGCGGCTCATCTTAGGCGCTTTGCCTAATAAGACTTCGAGCGGTAAATCGATAGGATTATTGTCGAAATGGCTATCGCTAAGCGTTAAATGTTTCTCTGCCGTCGCTTCACCCACAACCGCAAAAGGCGCGCGCTCACGCTCACAGATGGCAGTAAATAGTGCGAGGTTTTCAGGGGCAACTGACATCACATAACGCTCTTGTGATTCGTTACACCAGATTTCCAGCGGGCTCATGCCAAGCTCATCCGAAGGCACGTTACGCAGATTGAATAAACCGCCACGCTCGCCGTCATTCACGAGTTCAGGGAAAGCGTTCGACAAACCGCCCGCGCCCACATCGTGGATAAATTGGATCGGGTTTTTATCGCCAAGCTGCCAACAGCGGTCAATCACTTCCTGACAACGACGTTCCATTTCTGGGTTTTCACGTTGCACAGAAGCAAAATCTAAGTCTTCACTCGATTGACCCGATGCCATAGACGAAGCGGCGCCGCCGCCCAGACCTATGTTCATCGCAGGGCCACCGAGCACAATCAGCTTAGCGCCAACAGTAATTTCGCCCTTTTGTACGTGTTCTTCACGAATGTTACCTAAACCACCGGCTAGCATAATAGGCTTGTGGTAACCACGGACTTCAACGCCGTTGTGGCTGCTGACTTCCTGCTCATAGGTACGGAAATAACCGACCAGTGCCGGACGACCAAACTCGTTGTTAAATGCCGCGCCGCCGAGTGGTCCTTCGGTCATGATATCCAGCGCGCTCACGATTCGCTCTGGCTTGCCATAGTTACCTTCCCATGGTTGAACAAAACCCGGGATTTTTAAATTGGATACACTAAAGCCTGTTAAACCCGCTTTAGGTTTAGAACCACGACCCGTCGCGCCTTCATCACGA
The DNA here is from genome assembly GCF_025653985.1 of Shewanella sp. SM69. NCBI lineage: Bacteria > Pseudomonadati > Pseudomonadota > Gammaproteobacteria > Alteromonadales > Shewanellaceae > Shewanella > Shewanella sp. SM69. Next base: position 23,495 of record NZ_JAKKRV010000014.1, on the reverse strand, counting down.
ATTTCACCACCTGAACCGGTTGCAGCGCCAGGATAGGGGCTGATGGCGGTTGGATGGTTGTGGGTTTCCACTTTCATCAGGATGTGCATTGGTTCAGTGTGGTAGTTGTATACCCCATCAGGATCGGGGAAGAAACGACCCGCAACCGAACCTTCCATCACAGCAGCGTTATCTTTGTAGGCAGATAACACGTGATCAGGCGTGGTTTCAAAGGTGTTCTTGATCATCTTGAACAGTGACTTAGGCTGAACTTCACCGTCAATGGTCCAATCTGCATTAAAAATCTTATGACGACAATGCTCAGAGTTCGCCTGAGCAAACATCATCAATTCGATGTCATGGGGATTACGACCTAAACGGACGAAGTTCTCGACTAAATAGTCGATTTCATCTTCGGCTAAGGCAAGGCCCAATGTAGTGTTAGCCACTTCAAGTGCGCGGCGACCTTCCCCAAGAATATTGACGCTCTTAAACGGCGCAGGCTCAGTGCGTTTGAACAGCACATCGGCTTTGGTAAAATCATCGAGGATAATTTCAACCATGCGATCGTGCAGCAACGCATTTAAAGCTTGTTGCTGAGGCGCTGTCAGTGCATCTGACTCGACATAATACGCAACGCCTCGCTCCAAACGCTTCACTTTACCAAGGCCACAATTGTGCGCGATGTCAGTGGCTTTTGAAGACCAAGGAGAAATAGTACCGGGGCGAGGAGTGACAAACAGGAGTGAACCTTGGGGGATATGAGCTTCTATCGCAGGTCCATAGGTGAGAATTTTTTCAAGTTGCTGGCGTTCATTTGTGTCGAGCAACTCGCTCAAATCCGCTAAATGGACATACTCAGCATAGATTTGGCGTACCGGAAGCGCCGCGTTTTCGCAGGCCTCCATCAGCTTTTGCACCCTAAACGTCGAGAGTGCAGGGGCTCCGCGGATGATCTCCATCACGTCTATTCACCTTATTATTTATTATTGCAGGGGTCAGAGGTGGCGCTATTATAAGGAAATGTCTGTCACAAATCACCTGCGACCTTACGCAAAACAGTGTTTCCTGTGATATAAAAAGCCCAGTATTGTGTCGGCTGTACTTTCCCCCAGAATGATTTTTTTTCGAAATCGCAGACAAACGGATATAATCCCACCAATGTCAGCTAGTTCACCACTAATGCCCCACTGTTAACTCGCTATCTATAATATTGATTTTATTTACTATAAGTACATTTAATGACTCGATTTCTGTTCGCTCTTATCTTAGGTTTCCTACTGACTGCCTGTCAGCAGGTGACCGTGGACGAAACAGAATTCGTGCCAAAAAAGTTAACTGAGCTAAGAGTCGGTACACTTTACGGCCCACAGATTTATATGACCTCGGGCCAAGGTGATAGCGGTTTCGATTACGATATGGCGGTATTGTTTGCCGAATACTTAAATGTGCCCTTAAAAATGGTGCCCTACACAAACCGTATCGAGTTGTACGAAGCCCTCAAAAAGAATGAAATCGATATTATTGCTGCAGGCATGACAGAAACGCCCACAAGGCGAGAACAGTTCCGCTTAGGTCCACCGCTATACCGGGTGAATCAAGTGTTGGTGTATCGCGAAGGCATGCCAACCCCAAAAGACATCAGCGACTTAAAAGGCAAGATCACCGTTATCGCCGACTCTTCCTTCGTCGAGACCTTGACCCAGTTGCAAAAGCATTATCCAACGCTGGTGTGGGATCAAATTACCGACAAAGACAGTGAAGAGTTGTTGGCTATGATTGCCAACAAAGAAATTGACTACACTATCGCCGACTCCAGCAGCGTACAGATCAACCGTCGCTACCTGCCCGACCTACGCTCAGGCCCTGTGCTAGAAGAAAAACTCGATGTGATCTGGCTATTACCTCCCACTCACAGTGATGAACTTATGAGTAAATTGCTGGCCTTTTGGCACCAAGAGAAGCTTGCCGGTACGCTGGATCATCTCAACGAGAAATACTTTGGTCATGTAAAACGCTTCGATTATATCGATACTCGCGCATTTATCCGTGCCATTGAGACAGTATTGCCGCGTTATCGACAATTATTTGAAACCCATGCAGGCAATTTAGATTGGCGTAAACTGGCAGCAACCAGCTATCAAGAATCACATTGGAATCCTAATGCCCGCTCGGCCACAGGAGTGCGTGGCATGATGATGTTGACTCAACCAACCGCCAAAGAGATTGGGATCACCAACCGACTCGATGCCGAAGAAAGTATTCGCGGCGGCGCGGCGTATTTGAACGATATGATCAATCGCCTGCCAGAATCGATCCCCGAGAGTCAACGCATGTGGTTTGCGCTGGCCTCTTACAACATAGGATATGCCCATATTGAAGATGCACGTAAGCTTGCGGAATCGATGGAGTTAAATCCCAATGCTTGGCGAGATTTAAAAAAGGTACTACCGCTACTGCAAAAGCGTAAATATTATCAAAAAACACGTTATGGTTACGCCCGAGGCAGTGAAGCCGTTCATTACGTCGACAGCATCCGTCGCTACTATGACACGCTAGTCTGGGTGGATAATCAGTCGAAACAACCCGACCCCGATGATGACTCGAGCGACCTTACTGCGGAAGAACCCGTACTTCCAGCAGGAACGTTAAGTCCTGATCAACCTAAATAGCTTAACTCATTAGCGCTCAGGTGCATGGGCCAAACGACAATCCAACAACTCACTTCTTATATATCAAGTACAGAGTTTTACGTAACAAGAACACCAACATAAAAACTCAAGATGTACGTAGATGTCTTCAACAAGGTCAGATACTAAGCAACAGGCAAGCTGAATTAAGGTTTATCAACCTAACTCAAATTTGCGATGAAAAACATCGCTTAGTTCAGCTTATCTGACCAGTGCTATTGCTGCACTCCTGTGCAACTGCTACTGTCTTGGGTTATGACCTAAGATAAATCTCTGTAGGGCATCGATAATAACAATTAATGGGGTCAATATGAGAAGAAAAACCATCAACAATACCGTTGCGCGTCGTCGTACTTTGCTAAAAATTCGTCATCGCCGTATTTTAAATCGTCAAAAACTCTTCTTTACTTTTATTCAGTCTCAGGATTAATTCTGTCACGTTAATCGTCACTTACCAATAGCTTGCTGCGCCTTTTGAGCCTGTTTCAGGGCTTTTTTCTCTTCCCTGCGACGTTTAAAAAAACGACTCAATTGCGCGCTACAAGCATCGGCCAGCACCCCTGATGTGACTTCAACTTGGTGATTAAACGCCGGATGTTGCAATAAATTCACCACAGTACCCGCTGCACCCGTTTTTTCATCCCGTGCGCCAAATACCACACGAGCAATTCTGCTATGCACCATAGCGCCCGCACACATAGCGCAAGGCTCGAGGGTGACATATAAAGTCGCATCTAAAAGACGATAGTTTTCGACCAAACGCCCCGCTTCCCGCAAACATAAAATTTCCGCATGGGCGCTAGGATCGTGCTGGCTAATGGATAAATTGTAACCCGTCGCAATCTGCTGACCGTCTTTGACCAATACCGCACCCACAGGTACTTCGCCCTCAGCTTCAGCTTTCTCGGCCATCAGCATCGCGACTTGCATCCAATGTTCATCTTGCTGAGATTGTTCGTCTTGTTGCGTTTGCACCACTTACACCTTATCTCTTTTAGCAAAAAATAAAGCCGGATTATATCAGTCAAGCACAGATATTTCACGGCTGAGCCATTCAACCTAAGTTAATCCATCAAACAACAAAAAAGGCGCACTCGGCGCCTTTTATTCGTTAATTCAAATAATTAACTTATTCCCATTCGATAGTCGCTGGCGGCTTGCCAGAGATATCGTAAACTACGCGGGAAATGCCATCGACTTCGTTGATGATGCGGTTTGATACGCGGCCTAAGAAATCATAGGGTAGATGTGCCCAATGGGCCGTCATAAAATCGATTGTTTCGACGGCGCGCAATGACACCACCCAATCGTATTTACGGCCATCACCCATCACGCCAACAGAGCGTACTGGTAAGAACACAGTAAAGGCTTGACTGACTTTATTGTATAAGTCGGCTTTATGCAGTTCTTCGATGAAGATAGCATCGGCGCGGCGCAGCAAGTCACAGTATTCTTTTTTCACTTCACCTAATACGCGCACACCAAGACCTGGTCCTGGGAACGGGTGACGATATAGCATGTTGTATGGTAGGCCTAACTCAAGACCAATTTTACGCACTTCATCTTTGAACAGTTCACGCAGAGGCTCGACTAAACCGAGCGCCATATCGGCTGGCAAACCGCCAACGTTATGGTGAGATTTAATCACATGGGCTTTGCCTGTGGCACTGCCGGCAGATTCAATCACGTCTGGATAAATCGTGCCTTGCGCTAACCATTTGGCATTGGCGCATTTTTTCGATTCTTCATCGAAAATTTCCACGAATACGCGGCCGATGATCTTACGCTTAGCCTCTGGATCGGCTTCGCCTTTCATCGCATCGAGGAAACGGTTTTCCGCATCAACGTGAATAATATTCAGGCCGAAATGATCGCCAAACATTTCCATCACTTGCTCGGCTTCATTCAAACGTAATAAACCGTTATCAACGAATACGCAGGTCAGTTTTTTGCCGATAGCGCGGTGTAGCAGCATAGCCACAACCGAAGAATCAACACCGCCCGATAATCCTAAAATCACTTCATCATCACCGATTTGCTTCTTCAAGCGCTCAATCGCATCTTCAATGATAGAGGAGGGTTTCCAGTTGGCTGCACAGCCACAAATGTCTAAGGCAAAGTGCGATAACATGCGCATACCTTGGCGAGTGTGGGTCACTTCTGGGTGGAACTGTACGCCGAAGAATTGCTTTTCTTCGTTTGCCATAGCGGCAAATGGGCAAGTGTCTGTTTTAGCGACCGCCACAAACCCTTCAGGAATAGCCGACACTTTATCACCGTGGCTCATCCATACGTCGAGTAAGGGTTTGCCTTCGCTACTAACGGCATCTTCGATGCCTTTGAATAGCAATGAATCTGTCAGCATTTCAATTTGAGCGTAGCCGAATTCACCTTCGCCCACACCTTGGATCACTTTACCGCCCAACTGCTCAGACATAGTCTGCATGCCGTAACAAATGCCCAGTACCGGCACACCTGCGGTAAAGACGTATTCAGGCGCACGCGGCGAGTTTTCAGCCGTGACACTTTCTGGTCCGCCCGCAAGAATAATGCCGTTCGGGGCAAATTCGCGGATTTGGGCTTCTGTTACGTCCCAAGCCCATAATTCACAGTAAACGCCGATTTCACGGATACGACGGGCAATCAGTTGAGTGTACTGAGATCCAAAATCGAGGATCAGTATCTTGTGCTCATGAATATCGCTCATGGGTAACCTTTATCTCATCTATTGTTTTAACATTGCTCAACGCGGCGAGGGCCAGCCTTGAGTATTGGATCACACGCTTTACAAAGGGGCGGCTTATTGCCGCCCCCTCTTATCAAACGATTAAGAACCTGAACGATAGTTCGGCGCTTCTTTAGTGATAGTCACATCGTGCACGTGGGACTCGCCCATGCCTGCTGAAGTCACTTTCACAAATTGGGCTTTTTCATTCAGTTCTAGAATGGTGGCACAACCCGTTAAGCCCATGCATGAACGCAGACCGCCCATATGTTGATGGATGATTTCCTTCAACTTGCCTTTGTAAGGCACGCGCGCCTCTACACCTTCGGGGACTAACTTATCGGCAGCATTATCGGATTGGAAATAACGGTCAGATGAGCCTTGAGACATAGCGCCTAAAGAACCCATACCACGGTAGGATTTATACGCACGGCCTTGATATAACTCAGTTTCACCTGGTGCTTCCTCAGTTCCCGCAAACATTGAGCCCGCCATGATGCAAGATGCACCCGCCGCTAATGCTTTGGCTAAATCGCCAGAGAAACGAATGCCGCCGTCGGCAATCACAGGAATACCTAGGCTCTTCATGGCTGCAGCGGCATCGGATACCGCGGTAATTTGTGGTACGCCCACGCCAGTCACGATACGAGTCGTACAGATAGAACCAGGGCCAATACCCACTTTAACTGCGTTAACACCCGCTTCGACTAAGGCTAATGCACCTTCAGCCGTGGCAACGTTACCGCCAATGATTTGCAAATCAGGATGTTTAGCGCGAGTTTCACGAATGCGTTGTAAAACGCCTTCGGAATGGCCATGGGAAGAATCGATAAGTAAAACGTCAACACCGGCTTTAACCAGAGCGTCAACACGCTCTTCATTACCAGCGCCCGCACCTACGGCGGCACCAACACGTAAACGGCCTAACTCATCTTTACAGGCATTCGGTTTACGTTCGGCTTTTTCGAAGTCTTTAACTGTAATGAGGCCTTTCAGCTTATAGTTATCATCAACCACAAGAACTTTTTCGATACGATGTGAGTGCATCAATTTTTGCACTTCATCTAATTTAGTGCCTTCGGCAACAGTGACTAAACGCGCTTTAGGCGTCATCACTTCTTCTACCGTTTTGCTCCAATCTGTCACGAAACGTACGTCACGGCCAGTGATGATACCAACCAGCTCGTTGGCTTCGTTGACCACGGGATAACCCGCAAAACCATTCTTCAGTGTTAACACTTTCAGATCGGCTAAGGTCGTTGATGGCGTCACAGTTACAGGTTGTTGAACCACGCCCGCTTCGTAAATTTTTACTTTACGAACTTCTTCGGCTTGTTTTTCAATGCTCATGTTTTTATGAATAAAGCCTAAGCCGCCTTCCTGCGCCATCGCGATCGCAAGACGAGCTTCGGTAACTGTGTCCATAGCGGCAGACACTAGTGGGATATTCAATTCAATGGTATTGGTCAGGCGAGTTTTTAGAATGGCGGTATTTGGGAGTACAGTCGAATGCGCAGGAACAAGCAACACATCGTCAAAAGTAAGCGCTTCTTTAATTAAACGTAGCATATGCAACATCTCCCCAGTTGAGTAGGATTTAGAGGTGAAATATTGCGGCGGGATTATACCTTGCATATCGCCACAGGTAAATGGAAAATAGTAAATATCCCCATTTTATTGAGTTATTCGATGCAAGGCACCAAAAACAACATTTATACTGTCTCGCGGCTCAATGGTGAAGTCAGGCAAATCCTCGAGGGGCAACTGGGTAAAATCTGGCTCAATGGCGAAATATCCAACTTTTCCTCCCCCAGCTCAGGGCATTGGTATCTCACCTTAAAAGACCACTCTTCGCAGATCCGTTGCGCCATGTTTAAGGGCCGTAACCAAACGGTCAGCTTTAAGCCCATCAATGGTCAGCAAGTGCTGGTCAAAGGCGCGATCAGCGTTTATGAACCCAGAGGCGACTATCAATTATTAATTGAGTCCATGCTGCCCGCTGGGGATGGATTACTCGCCCAGCAGTTCGATGCACTCAAGATGAAGCTCGCAGCCGAAGGCTTATTCGCCGCCGACACCAAAAGATTGCTACCCAAAAATATTCAACGCATTGGCGTTATTACGTCACCTACGGGTGCGGCGATCCGTGATGTTTTACATGTATTGGCAAGGCGCGATCCTTCGATTGAAGTCATTATCTATCCGACCCAAGTTCAGGGCGAAACCGCGGCGCAGAGTATTTGTCAGGCAATCAATATCGCCAACCAACGTTTAGAAGTCGATGTATTACTGCTCACCCGCGGCGGCGGTTCGCTTGAGGATTTGTGGTGTTTTAACAGCGAAGCCCTCGCCCACACGATTTATAACAGCGCCCTGCCCATTGTCAGCGCCGTCGGCCACGAGGTTGATACGACTATCAGTGATTATGTTGCTGATATCCGCGCCCCAACACCCTCTGCGGGCGCGGAGCTATTATCACAAGACAGTGATAATAAGGCGCAAAAACTCGCCACAGCCTTATCGCGCCTGCAACAAAGCGCGAAACATTATCAGCTTAAACAAGAAAGACGACTTAGTTTGCTAGAGCACAGACTGCAACGCCAAGACCCTAAACGGACTTTGCAGCAGTTCGAACAAAGATTCGATGAGATGCAATTACGACTAGAGTCCGCGCTGTCGAATCGCTTGCATCTGCTCAGCCGCCGTCAGCAGTTGCTCGCAAGCCGCCTTGAACAGCAATCTCCCAAGCATAAACTCGCCATTGAGGGTAACCGCTTAAGTTATCTTGCGAGCCGCTTACAGGATGCATTGCAGGACAAACTCAGCCAAAGTGAACAGCGGATAAAATACGCGGCCCATCAACTCGAAACCGTCAGTCCGCTTGCCACTTTAAGCCGTGGTTACAGCATTACCACTGACATCCACAATCAAGTGGTCGACTCTGCTGATAAACTGGCCATAGGTGATAGTTTGCAGACCCGCTTGCGCCATGGACAAGTGATTTCAACCGTCACTCAGATAAAGCCGCTCGAATAAATCTACATGACGCTGAAATAGTCTTAAAACACAAAAGGAACCCTAAGGTTCCTTTTGTTTCAAATGTGTCTGGTAAAAAACACTATTTGGTTTTTCTGTCTTTGATATGGCTTTGTGCGCGTTTGCGACGGCGCTCTTGGCTCATAGTTAACTTCTCAGTCTTGTTTTCAAATGGGTTATCACCCTCTTGGAAACGTAGCTGGATTGGCGTACCCACCACTTTCAACGAACGACGGAAGTAGTTCATCATGTAACGCTTGTACGAGTCAGGCAGTCTACTCACTTGGTTACCGTGAATGACCACGATTGGCGGATTGTAACCACCGGCGTGAGCGTATTTAAGCTTCACACGGCGACCATTCACTAATGGCGGCTGGTGATCGTCCTGCGACATTTGCATAATACGAGTCAACATAGAAGTGCTGACGCGGCGTGTGGCACTGTCGTAAGCTTCTTCAATCGATTCAAATAAATGGCCAACACCAGTACCGTGCAGCGCCGAAATAAAGTGAATACGGGCAAAGTCGATAAAACCAAGACGACGGTCAAGCTCGCTTTTCACACGATCTTTAATCCCTTGGTCGATACCATCCCACTTGTTGACGGCAATAACCAAAGCGCGACCCGCATTGAGCGCGAAACCTAACAGACCCAAATCTTGCTCGGCGATACCTTCACGGGCATCGATGATAAGTAACACCACGTTAGCATCTTCAACTGCTTTCAAGGTTTTGATCACTGAGAATTTCTCAATGACTTGATGTACTTTACTGCGGCGACGAACACCCGCGGTATCGATAATCACGTACTCGCGACCTTCACGTTCCATTGGAATGTAAATACTGTCACGTGTCGTGCCGGGCTCATCAAATACCACAACGCGCTCTTCACCTAGAATACGGTTAGTCAGGGTTGACTTACCTACGTTAGGTTTACCTATGATCGCCAGCTTGATAGGCAAATCTTGCAGACGCTTTTGCTCAGCTTCCGCTTCTTCTTCGGTATATTCACGCTCTTCAGTAACTTCGTCTTCACCTTGACGCACAATGCCCATCGCTTCGGCATAAGGGGTCAGCGCGTATTCGATCATATTGGTCACGCCACGTCCTTGGGACGCCGCCATTTGGTAAACTTCACCTAGACCTAAAGACCAAAACTCGGCACAAGCTGAATCGGCATCAATACCGTCAACTTTGTTAGCAACCACAAAGGTGGTTTTTTGACGGCTACGTAAGTGCTGTGCAATCGACAGATCCGCAGCGGTTAAACCCGCGCGCGCATCGGTCATAAATAGAACGACATCGGCTTCTTCAATGGCAGCAAGGGATTGCTCAGCCATTTTCGTCTCGATCCCTTCTTCAGTGCCATCGATACCGCCGGTATCGACCACAATGAACTCATAGCCGGATAAGAATGCTCGACCATATTTACGGTCACGTGTTAGGCCAGGAAAGTCAGCAACCAGCGCATCACGCGTGCGCGTAAGACGATTAAATAGGGTGGATTTACCGACGTTCGGCCGACCAACAAGGGCCACTACAGGGATCATGATTTTGCCTCTAAAAAACTTTTCAATAAAAAGCCCCCGGAACACACTTCCAGGGGCTCAGCAAGGATAACACTTTTAACTATGGAAGTGTTACAACAGCCAACTTTCCGCTGCGACCTTGAACATAGATTTTATCATCCACCACTAACGGCTGGCTGTATAATCCTGAGCTGTCCACTTGGACACGACCCACAATCGTCCCTGTACTGCGATCGATGAAGTGTAAATAACCTTCGAAATCACCCACAACTAAATAGTCTTTATATACCGACGGAGATGTCAGAGTGCGGTTAGCTAACTCAGAATTACTCCATAGTTCCAAACCGTTACGTTTATCAACTGAGTAGATACGGCTGTGATCGTCAACTAAGTACAAGCTTAGGCCCGCTGATGCTAACTCGTTAAAGCTAGAATACTTACGCGTCCACACAACTCGACCCGTGCGCAGTTCCATCGACACTAAGTTACCGTTGTAGCTCACTGCATATAAGTTGTCGCCAAGGATCAAGGGCGTCATATCCACGTCGGCCATACGCGTAAACTCGTTACCGCCCGTTGGATTGTAAATAGCCTGTTCCCACGCAGCTTGACCATTGTTTTTAATCACAACAGCCACTTTGCCATCGGCGGTACCTATGAAGAAACCACCCGCTTCGTAAGCTGCAGAACCTGTACCGCGCAGGGTCAGATTCGGCAATTGCATTTCATACACCCACAGCTTGGCGCCAGTATCAACGTTAAACGCTTCGAGTGAACCAGAGCTGGTACTGACCACCACGACGTCATCGGCCACAGTGGGAGCAGACAGTAATTCACCGCCCGCAACGACATGCCATAACACTTGACCATCTTCAGCGTTCAATGCAGCAAGCAGCCCACTTTCGCCACCTAAAAAGACTTTATTACGCGCAGCAGTCACACCAGCAGCAATACGCGCACCTTTATTTTTTGCTAAAGCGTTATCACGAAACTCTTCGCTGAAATCTTTAGTCCAAACGCGCTCGCCAGTGGCCTCATCGAAGGCAACCACTTCACCATAACGGTCGGCGGCAAAAATTTTTCCGTAACTAACGGCGGGGGCGAGGCGAGAATAATAATCACCAACACCATTACCGACAGAGGCGCTCCAACTCACTTCAGGAAACACTGTCGCCTGAATGGCAGTTAACTCACTTACCGGTTCTTCTTCGACATCGCTCGACGAACAGGCGGATAACATGGCCAGACTTAATCCAGCGGCTAGCAGGTTTTTGCACCAAGACTTCATCAAGGGATCCCTTATGCCTGATTTAGGCTATCAAGTTTGATTTTAAGCGCAGGGCTTGTCACCACACCACCATTGTCCATGGCAGCTTGATAAGCTGTTTTTGCCTTCTCAACATCACCTTGACGTACTAAGAAATCACCTTTCAACTCATCGCGCTGAGCAAAGAAAGCTTTATCTGTTACTTGATCTAAGGTCGCTATAGCTGCATCAATTTGACCTTGCTCAGCTTGTACTCGTGCTAAACGCAAAGTCGCAATCACACCTAAACCAGCACCGGGTTTAGCCGCAATCACCTTGTTCAAGGCATCAATCGCTTTTGGATAATCCTTCGCTTCTACCGCAGTTTTGGCCACGATCAGTTCTAACAAGGCTTGATAGCCCTTTTGATCGTGATTTTTAGAAAACTCGGCGACACCCGCAAGCATTGCGGCTTCATCGGCAGATTTAGTGGTCAAATTTTGGAACGCTTTTGAAGCTTCTTCCGCTTGCGCCACTTTAACGTCAGAATAATAATTCCACGCATATAGGCCGCCTAAACCCACTACGGCACCGATTAAAATTGAATTTCCGTAATCTTTCCAGAACTGCTTGATAGCATCAACTTGTTGTTCTTCTGTGCTATAAATTTCCACGCGCACGTCCCCTTTATTTGATCAGTTCAGCCAAAAATGCGCCTAAGGCACTTCGAGCTACCCGTTGTTGTTCGATGTCATTGCGTAAATGTTTAACCGTAACCATACCTTCGGCAAGTTCATCTTCACCTATCAGTAGTGCCACACTCGCACCGCTTTTGTCGGCACGCTTCATTTGTTTCTTCACGTTACCGCCGCCACAGTGACTCATCACTTTAAGGTTTGGCAGTGCGTTACGTAATTCCTGCGCGACCTTGATGGCTTCAACCAGACAGCTATCACCCATGGCCGTGACATACACATCCACTTCTGGCGGAATATCTTTGGTCAGCTCTAAGGTTTCAAGCAGCAAGACAATGCGCTCTAAGCCCATAGCAAAACCGACCGCTGGAGTATCTTTACCACCTAACTGGGCGACTAAACCATCGTAGCGACCACCCGCAAGTACAGTACCTTGTGAGCCTAAACTAGATGTAACCCATTCAAATACAGTGCGATTATAGTAATCTAAACCACGTACTAGACGCGGATTAATGGTGTATTTGATACCCACTGCGTCAAGTAGTTCACGCAATTGTGAAAAATGTGTCTTCGATTCTTCACCGAGAAAATCCATTAACTCAGGTGCATCAACCAATATGGCTTGGACATTTTGATCTTTTGAATCCAATACTCGCAGCGGATTGCTGTACATGCGACGCTTACTGTCTTCATCGAGCGCATCTTTATGCAGCTCTAAAAACGCAATCAAGGCATCACGATAAACAGCGCGCTCAGCAGGATCACCTAAGGTATTTAGCTCTAACGAGACATGCTCGCTAATACCGAGTTTTTCCCACAGGCGTGCCGATAGCATTAGGACTTCAGCATCTATATCAGCCGAGCCAATGCCATACACTTCAACGCCAAATTGGTTAAACTGACGATAACGGCCTTTTTGTGGACGTTCGTGGCGGAACATAGGACCCATATACCAAAGACGTTGCTCTTGGTTATATAGCAGACCATTTTCGTTACCTGCACGCACTGTCGACGCAGTACCTTCTGGGCGCAGCGTTAAGCTGTCACCGTTATTATCTGCGAAGGTATACATTTCTTTTTCAACAATATCAGTCACTTCACCGATAGAGCGTTTAAAAAGATCGGTATTTTCCACTATTGGAGTGCGGATTTCGCTGTAACCGTAAGCACTGACGCTCGAACGTAGTACCGCTTCCACTTTTTGCCATAGAGGACTTTGAGTTGGCAGAATGTCATTCATTCCGCGAATCGCTTGGATCTGTTTTGCCACTGTATCGACTCGTCCGATTTCGCTAAATTAATAAAAATGTCACGCATTATAGGCTTTTGAGCGTAAAACGTAAAACGACCCCGTCGGTTTCGGGGCCTAGCTCAACATCATTAGGCGTAATCTATGCCCAAATGCGGGTACATATTACTCAGTTGTGTCTTTGATTTGAATACGGTTCGCCATTTGACTGGCTTTTGCGCGAATTTTCGCTTCGAGGGAATCGACAATGTTGTCGTTGTCAAAACGTTCTTTTTGACGTTCACCCTCATCATAGTAACCGCTCTTATTGTGCCCACCCGTTAAACCGATGTGCGACACTAAGGCTTCACCTGGGCCGTTAACTACGCAGCCGATAATAGACACATCCATGGCGGTAGTCACGTCTTCGAGGCGACGCTCTAACTCATTGACTGTACTGATCACATCGAACTCTTGACGAGAACAAGATGGACAGGCAATGAAATTAATGCCACGGCTACGAATACGCAGCGACTTTAAAATGTCAAAACCGACTTTGATTTCTTCGACCGGATCAGCGGCCAAGGAAATACGTAGGGTATCACCTATGCCTTCGGCCAATAACATACCTAAGCCTACGGCCGATTTCACTGAACCCGCGCGCGCGCCACCAGCTTCGGTAATGCCTAAATGCAGGGGTTGGCGAATTTGTTTTGCTAATAAACGGTAGGATTCGACCGCTAAAAATACATCGGAGGCTTTAACGCTGACCTTAAACTGGTCAAAGTTCAATCTGTCCAGAATATCCACATGGCGCATAGCTGATTCAAGCAAGGCTTCAGGTGTGGGTTCTTTGTACTTGTCCATTAGATCTTTTTCTAATGACCCCCCATTCACACCAATACGGATGGGAATATTATGGTCACGGGCACATTCCACCACGCTACGAATACGCTCTTCATTGCCTATATTGCCCGGATTGATTCGAAGGCAATCGACACCGTACTCGGCAACTTTTAGAGCAATGCGATAATCAAAATGAATGTCGGCCACTAAAGGAACATTGACCGCTTGCTTAATGAGCTTAAAGGCTTCAGCCGCATCCATAGTGGGTACAGAGATACGCACTATATCGGCACCGACTTTCTCTAAGGCACGAATTTGAGCAATTGTCGCTTCAACATCTGTGGTCTTAGTATTGGTCATTGACTGAACAGCAATCGGCGCCCCATCACCAATCGGTACATTACCCACATAAATGCGGGTGGAAGGACGTCTTTTTATGGGAGTTTCATTATACATGCTTAATACGCTCTATTTCGGTACGTGCTGCAGATCATTACGCGGTCGTTAGGCTTTAGGCAAGGTTAAACGCGCGACTCGTCCCTTGGGGAAATCCGCTAGGCTAACAATTTGTCCATCTAAGCTTAAAGTCGCTACATGGGGCGCACCTAAAATGACTTTAAACGGCGGTACACCGCTCACTTGCACTGTTGCGCCAGCGCCTTTAACACCATCGACTAACGCTTTACCTTTAGCATCAACAATGTTTATCCAGCAATCACCCGTCAACTGGACATCTATAATCGATTGTCCTGCAACAGCAACCAAAGTACTTGCTGCAGTGGCAGTGGTCGTTGATGTTGTGGTCGGTGAAGGCGTTGCACTAACAGGCTGTTGGACTACAGGAGCTGTCGTTTGCGGAACAGATGGCGTTGTCGTAGTGGCTGCGATTGCTGAACCGCCATCTTCATTACTCGTATCAACGGTCTGAGGATAATTATTGTCCGTTGGTCCTGTGCTGACATCAATAGTGCTTGCATCAGTATCTTTAATTGGACCATCGATAGACATTGAGCCGTTTGCGGCAATCTCAGTCAAACGAGGACTGGCATCCGTTTCGGTCAATAACACATCACCTGGCAGCGTCTGATTCGCTGCTGCGACCTCTTCAGCCGTGGGTTGCGACACATCAATAGTGCTCAGCAAGGTGGTTTTTTGCATCCACCAGACGACTAACGAACAGAGTAACACTATGACGATAAAAATACTCAGCCAAGTTAAACGTGTATCGCGAGCTTGATATGTGGTTTTGCGTGAAAAACTTTGCATTGCAGGCTCAGTCACGACTGGCACTTGCTGCACAAGACAAGCTTCAATCAAAGCCGCATCGGCACTGACCATACGCGCGTAGTTTTTCACATAGCCACGTACATAAGTCGATGAGGCAATATTTGTAAAATTGTCAGCTTCAATATCTTCAATAATACGAGGACGTAGATGCAGCTTTACAGCGGCATCTTGAATACTAAGGCCCATTTTTTCGCGGGCGGCTTTTAATAAAGTACCAAGCGTGACATCTAGCGCGACTGATTGCGGTGCTACCGACTCAACTGGCGCATTGGTTTCATGATCTTTCATTGATGCAAATTAACTCTGTATTGCTTGGCCTGAGGTGATGCTGGGAATTTGGCAAGCAATAAAATACCAAATCTCTTCACAGCGGCATCATCATTCACTGCCTGCTCTATTTTGATCCCGAGCGCTAAACTTTCTGGAGTTTGCTCAGCCACTTGGTGATAGCGCGCTAATTGGTTTCGCGCCTGAATAAAATCACCTTGATCGACTTCTAACTCTGCCAACTCCAGTAATGACACCGAGCGTCTCGGGTCATACTTTAACGCCATCTGAAAATACTGTCGTGCCTTTTCTGCTTGTCCTGCTTCGCGACTACAAAGACCTAAGTTCTCATAGCTTGAGGCAGTGCGCGTATATTTGGGCATTTCAATTGCGGCCAAAAACATTTTTTCAGCTTTGTTGTATTGCTTTTGTTGGCACAAAAACACCCCGAAATTATTCATGGAATCGCCAGAGGCGTCCTTAGTACTAATGGCATTCATGTACGACTCTTCGGTACGCACTAAATCGCCCACGGTTTGATAGTAATAAGCCAGAGCGGTATGCACATCTTCGAGCTCTGGAGCATATTCTAATGCTTTATCAAGATTGTATTTGGCTTGTTCCGTGCTACCTCGATTTAAATAGGTTAAACCGAGCTGCATCCGCTCTCTTGCGGCGGCGACTTTGTCTAACTTTCGTTCCGAAACAGGAATATCTGTCCCAGTATAAGTACGCTCAGTGACGCATCCTGTCATCAATAATGACAGGCTTAAAATCAACGAAAACCTTGGCAATCCATGCTTCATGGGCAAGCCTATAAATCTGTGCAAACAAAGAGTTAATTCATTGTGACTGAAATCTGGTTTTCTTGCATGCGTTTTTTCGCTAAACGTTTCGTTCTGTCGCGAATATCGCCAGCTAACTGACCACAAGCGGCATCGATGTCATCTCCACGGGTTTTACGTACGATGACAGTAAAACCGTATTCCATAAGAACCTTAGAAAAACGGTCGATACGTGAATTAGATGAGCGGCCATAAGGCGAGCCTGGATACGGATTAAATGGGATCAGATTCACCTTACATGGCGTATCTTTCATTAACTTCGCTAACTCATGAGCTTGGTCTGTGCTGTCGTTGATATGATCTAGCATCACATATTCAACCGTCACGCGGCCGCGGTTAGCATTTGATTTAGCAATATAGCGACGAATACCCGCTAAAAACTCATCCAGCGGATACTTTTTATTGATCGGGACCAGAATGTCACGCAACTCATCATTGGGTGCATGAATACTGACAGCAAGTGCCACATCGATGGCATCGCCCAGTTTATCTAACGCTGGCACTACGCCTGATGTAGATAAAGTCACGCGGCGCTTTGATAAACTAAAACCAAAATCATCGAGCATGATGTCCATCGCAGGGATCACATTGGCTAAATTGAGTAATGGCTCACCCATGCCCATCATCACGACGTTAGTGATCGGACGCTCGCCCGTGTCTTTTGCAAACCCTAAAAAGTGCGATACGCGCCAGATTTGGCCGACGATTTCAGAAACCGTTAAGTTACGGTTAAAACCTTGCTGACCCGTCGAGCAGAAAGTACATTCCAGCGCACAGCCAACCTGTGAAGATACACACAAGGTCGCACGATCATCCTCAGGAATATAAACCGTTTCCACTTCTTGGCCTTGGCCAACATTAATTGCAAATTTTATCGTACCATCGGTCGATTTTTGGAAACTCGAAATTTCTGGTGCAACGATCTCGCAGCGGGCCGCCAACTTTTGACGTAACACTTTGTTGATGTTGGTCATCTCTTCGAAGTCACTGACACCGAAATGATATAGCCATTTCATGAGCTGATCGGCACGAAAGGGTTTTTCACCCATTTCCGCAAATAATGCGCGCATCGCCTTACGATCAAGGTCTAATAAATTGATCTTCTTTTCACTCATATAGCTAACCTCAACACCAAAAACCGGATCCTGCAACAGGGCGGCGAATTATACAGACGCAAATAAATTTTAGCCAGTAACTCAATTCACCTATGATAGAATCTCCAAGGGCTAATATTGGCCTAAAATACGGAGTTGTAATTCCACCAATATGTTAACCCTCATCATTATAGTGCTTGTCGCTGTTGCTGTTTCTTTTCTGTGCAGTGTGTTCGAAGCTGTTCTGTTATCGGTTACCCCAAGTTATATCGCATCACTCGAACAAACTGACAGTGCCGCAGCCGCGCGCTTGCGTAGATTGAAAGAGAATGTCGAAGCCCCTTTGGTGTCAATCCTTACCCTAAATACTATCGCTCATACCGTCGGTGCCGCCGTTGCAGGTGCGCAAGCGGCTAAAGTATTTGGTGACGATATGTTAGGTGTTTTCTCGGGCGTATTAACCTTTATTATCCTGTTTTTCTCAGAAATCATTCCTAAATCATTGGGTGCAAACCATTGGCGTCGCCTCGCACCAAGTGTTTCTGTTGCCGTGCTGTGGATGAAGCGTACCACTAAACCGCTGATCTGGATGTCACAGCAAGTCACTCGCCTAATGGGCAAAGGTGATGAAGGCCACTACATACGCCAAGAGATGAGTGCTATGGCCAAAATTGGCCATGAATCCGGTGAGCTTGATGAGCAAGAGTCAAAAATTTTGACGCAAATGCTGAAGGTGCGAGATATGCCCGTTACGGCAATCATGACGCCGCGCACTGTGATGTTCTCGCTGCCAGTGGATCTGACTCAAAATGAGTTTGTGCGCCAATATCGCGACAAACCTTTTACCCGTATTCCTGTGTACGACCAAGATCATGATGATGTGATTGGTTACATTACCCGCACCGATGTTTTGCTGGCTGAGCGTTACACGCCAGAAGCGCCGATTGGTGAGCTTAAACGGAGTTTATTTGTGGTGCCTGAAACCGCAAAAATTCTGCCACTTTTTGAGCGTATGATTAAGCGTAACACCCAAATTGCGATGGTGGTCGACGAGTACGGCAGTAGCCAAGGTATCGTAACTCAAGAAGATATCATCGAATCTATGTTAGGATTAGAGATTGTCGATCTAAACGACCCCGCGACCGATATGCAGCAATTGGCACGTAAACTTTGGACTAAGCGCATGAAGCAAAAAGGCATTCGCCTATCCGATGACGGTGATTTTGAAGCCGCATCCGATGATGACGAAGCCAAATCCGGCTGAAGGCTAACCAAGTTTAGTGCTTGTTAATGTAAAGGGAGCCTAGCTCCCTTTATTCTTTTAGAATGCGGATGACTCAGAACCCTCTGAAACTCGCATTTTCAGGTTGCTTGGGTATATACTCACCCGCCGTAATAGAGGTAAGTTATGACACAGAGCTACACACTCTCACTCGCGCACATTAATGACACCCATTCGAATTTTGAACCCTGCCGCGTCCAATTTAGCCTTAACATAGGCCAACATAAGCTAGATGTGACCAGCCATAGCGGTGGTTATGCCCGCATCGGCCATCACATCACAAAAGCGCGTCACACCGCTGCACAAACTAATACGCCTTTTATTTTCCTGCATGGTGGTGACAGCTTCCAGGGCACGCTGTATTTCAGCCATTTTAAAGGTAAGGCCAACGCCCACTTACTCAATCTGTTGGCACCTGATGCTATGGTCATTGGCAACCACGATATCGATGAAGGTAACGCCAGACTTGCCGAGTTTGCCAAGCAAATTGATTTCCCATTGCTTGCGGGCAATATGGATTTAAGCCAAGAAGATCTCAACAAACCCGGTTGTCTGCGGGGTTTGCCTAATATCTTGGATTATGATCATGAGCAAAAACGCGCGAAATACCTGCTTAAGCCCTTCCACGATAAGACATTAGCCATTGTCGGTATTACCTTAGATCAGATGAAAGAGATCGCTCGTCCCGATCCCGACACCCATTTTGTCGATGCTATCGCCACTACCGCGCGCACGGTTGAGCACCTTAAAAATCAAGGTATTAAGCATATTATCGTGCTCAGTCACTTAGGCTTAGATCAGGATAAACGCCTCGCGGCCGAAGTCGATGGTATTAGCCTTATCGTCGGCGGTCACACGCATACGCTACAGGGGGATTTTCGCGCCTTAGGTTTGAGCAACCTGCCCTACGGTGAAGTCATCAATAACACGCCCATAGTGCATGCGGGTAAGTATGCCGAAGTCGTCGGCTTGGCCGAGGTAGTATTTGACGCTGAAGGTAAAATGCTGAGCTTAACAGGCGGCAACTACTTCATGCTAGATCAACACTTTATCTTAAGTGCTAACACGGCAGTCGATAACCAAGATTACCAAGCTGTGCGCCAGCAGCTTAATCAGCATCCGAATATCTTTTGGGATGATGCCGATGCCGATATCGATGGCGTGATCCGAGATATCTACAAACCCGCTATCGCAGAGATGGAAAACAAAGTGTTAGCACTGGTGCCGAAGAACTTAGTCCATACCCGCTTACCCTCTAAAGCCCTGCCCCACGGCAGTGAAATAGCACCTTGGGTGAGTCGCAGCATGTTCCAAGAAGCCAAACTGGTCGACCCAAGAGTGAACTTTGCTCTGCATAATGCCGGCGGTGTACGCCAGTCAGTGGCCCAAGGTCAGTTGACGCTAGCGGATGTGATGGGGCAGTTGCTGCCCTTCGAATTGCCATTAGTTAAATATGAAATTCAAGGCCAGTTCCTCTATCAAGCGCTCGAATCGGCGATTAACGCGGCAACCAACAACAGCGTCCGTGGCACAGGCGCGGGCAGCTTCCCTTACACCTACGGCCTACGGTATTACTACGATGGGCGACGCCCACTGGGTGAGCGTTTATTCAGACTAGAGATGATGCAGCAAGACAGCCAATCACTATGGTATCCCGTTGAACCTGAGTCACTTTACGTAGGAGTTTCAACATCTTACACCGCTGCAGGTAAAGAAGGTTATTCTCCATTGCTGCAAGCCCGCTGGCAGGAGTCGATGGAGTCACTGACTTTGCCACAGGCCTTTATTCGATTCTTGAATCGCTCACCGAATCTGTCTGATTTATTGTCACAGCATGTGCATTACACCAGCCACAGCCAACGTATAGGTTAGGCGCTATGCTCCTCATGGCGTAAGCATTAATACTGTGAGGAGCAAAGTAAGCGGCTACTTACAAAGCGCTAAACAAACCTGAGCTTAAAATTGCCAATCACATTGCGGTAAACGCGCAGTAAACCAATCCTGCGCCTTGCCTTCAGCATATTTACGCCATGCCATAAACACAGCTTGCGTTGGGCGCGGCATTTCCACATGACAAGCCACTAGGCTTCCCGCCGCCAACGCATCTAAGATCAAGTGCTTTGGAATGTAACCCACACCTAATCCCAATTGCTGTGCTTTAATTTTGGTCTGCATATTCGGCACTCGGATCACTTGGCGACTATCAAATAAACCACTTGATCGCTGTGCTAGGGCAGTCGAACTGTCTGCTACCACAATAGAAGGAAATTGCAGCAATGCCTCGGTCGGAATTGGGCCAGCATGTTGCGCCAATGGGTGCGCGGGATTTAAAGCAAATACAAACTCCAACTCCCCAATTTCCACCACGTGATATTGGCCTTTGGGCAACTCCCCTGTTACGCCGATGGCGATATCGGCACGGCCAGAATAGAGCGCATCCCAGCCGCCACCTAAGGACTCTTCGCTGATATTCACAGTCACTTGCTTACCCAGCTCAGTAAACTCACCAATCAACTGCAGCAGAGGTAAATCCGGCACCACTGTATCTATGGCTAAGGTCAATGAAGACTCCCAGCCTGTCTCGAGTTGACGCACCGCCTCTTCGAGCCTTGATGTTGCCGCAAGGATTTCTCTGCCTTGGCGCAGCACAAGTTGACCGACTAAGGTCAGCTCGGCGCGCTGGCCCTTACGTTCAAATAATTTTGTGCCTAAATCGCTTTCCAGTTTCTGCACTGTGTAGGTCAGTGCCGATGGCACCCGAAACAAGGACTCGGCAGCAGCGGAAAAACTGCCTTTTTTATCAATGGCATCGAGTACGATTAATCCA
This sequence comes from Shewanella sp. SM69, assembly GCF_025653985.1. Lineage (NCBI taxonomy): Bacteria > Pseudomonadati > Pseudomonadota > Gammaproteobacteria > Alteromonadales > Shewanellaceae > Shewanella > Shewanella sp. SM69. The sequence continues at coordinate 1,920 of NZ_JAKKRV010000014.1, read as the reverse complement.
TCAAGACTAATAGATGGCAACATATAAACCTCATATTCAAATTATTTGAAATGGACATTGAAAATGTTCCGATTTTCTTTGCCAAAGGTCAAGTCTACACTGCTTAGCAATGGAGAAGTTCTTCGGAACTGTAGCCAAACTGACTTAAGACTGAGTGAACAATACCCTTAACTATTCGTTAAATAATTTGAAATGAGGAATATCCCATGAAAGCACTGATCACAAAAACACTGAAATCAGCCCCGAGTTTTGCCCCACTGGCACTGCGCATTCCTATCGGGATCATCTTAATCGCCCATGGTTCACAAAAACTGTTTGGCTGGTTTGGTGGTTACGGCTTAGAAGGCACTGGACAATGGATGGCATCCATTGGTTTGACGCCAGGTTACTTAATGGCATTGATGGCAGGTTCAAGTGAATTCTTCGGCGGCCTGTTCCTGTTGCTCGGTCTGCTGACTCGCCCAACGGCCCTCGTCTTGTCATTCACTATGGTTGTGGCGATTTTCTCGGTACATATAGGCAACGGTCTGTTCCTTGCCAATAACGGTTACGAATTTGGTCTCGCCCTATTAGCAGCCACAGTCTCATTGACGGTATCAGGTGCTGGCAAATTCGCTGTAGATAACCTATTCGCTAACCGCATCAAATAAAGGGGGTAGCAAGATGATCACATTAAGAAAAGCACAGGATCGCGGTCAAGCTGACTTAGGCTGGCTAAAGAGTCAACATACCTTCTCTTTCTCTAGCTACTATGACCCAGAGCACATGGGGATATCATCCCTAAGAGTCATCAACGATGACAGAGTGGCACCCGGCGCAGGTTTTGATACCCATGGTCATAAAGACATGGAGATCATCAGTTACGTGATATCCGGCACTATCGCTCACAAGGATAGCTTCGGCAATATCAAAACCTTACCCGCAGGAGAGTTTCAATTGATGTCCGCAGGTAAAGGCATTTACCACAGCGAGTTTAATGCCTCTAAAACTGAGCCGCTGCACTTTTTACAGATTTGGATCCGCCCAGATACTTTAGGCATAGATGCGGGTTATCAGCAAAAGGCATTCGAGCAAAGCTCACCACTGACAGCCGTGGTGACGCCAAACGGTGAAAATGGCACGCTCAAAGTGCAACAAGATGCAACCCTATATCGTTTAGTGTTGAGTGAAGGTGAAAAAGTAACGATGAGTAGAAACGCCGCTCAAGCAAATCGTCATCTGTATGTTCAATTGATTGAAGGTACGTTGGATATCAATGGCACAACACTCACGGCTGGGGACGGCGCACATCTGACACAACTCGCGAGTGTCGACTTTACTGCAACAAGCGGCCCAGTTACCGCATTAGTGTTCGATTTATCGCCTAATGCGTAATACAAGTGATTTAACAAAGCGATTCAGTAATTCAGCTTCACTATTTATTAGTTATTGGTTATTAGCAAGCAAACGATTGAGTAAGTGATTACATGCCAGCTTAATAAGCACTCACCGAGAAGCACTGCCACAAGTCATCTTTGGCAGTGTTTTTTATTGGCGCTTCTATGGCGATGTTATAAAGCCGTGCTAACGGCTTCGTTTAGCTACCAGAACAGCCCTTGATAAGCTGAGTTAGAGGGTGAGCGTCATGCTGAAGTTAACCAACACTTGAGCTTGACCCTGTGCTCTGAAGAATCCCCTGATGATTTACAAATAAATCATCAAATTAGGGTGGAAGCGCATCTTGTTGCATGATCAAATGGTTTCGCTAAAAACTACACTTGGACAACAAGATGCGCGAAGCCAATATCCTACAACATTCTTTACACCAATACTGCCCAGAACTTCACCTAAAACGATTAAACAGCTTGATGCTGGCCTCTAAGGCACTGATTGAATGTAAGACACTGACCTTGACTGAGTTAGGTCGAAATTTCGAAATTT